>NZ_JBMKHB010000003.1:0-259386 GCF_049238285.1 Enterobacter cloacae complex sp. IR53041
TCTCCTCTTCTATGCCAGTTATAACTGTTACCCATGTATCCGGTCTAAAGTGTTACCCATGTTTCCGGTTCATACCCTACGCTTACCGGGCCTACGGGATCGAGTAGGCCGGGTAAGGCGAAGCCGCCACCCGGCGATGGTTAGCTATCAATGTCGGCATCTCTTCGATTGATACTTTGTACAAACCAATCGGCTTCTTTTATTATTACATCGTGGATACTGCGTAGGGCGTTATTCTCAGCCCAATTTTTTTTGTTCTAATGAAAGGTGAATAATGGGCGCACAACTTTGGATGTCTCCTTTAACTGGTTATAGACGTAATGGTACCCGCTTCGAATCCATCAACAGTATTTTTCTTAAAAAAATTTCTGTGAGCCTTATTTGCGAACCGATTCTATGCTGTAAAGGTAGCGATGATGCATCTGATGCGCATTATGCTCTTACGCAAAGAGACTTTGACATTACCGCCGTAGTCAGTGAAAAAGGTGAAATTATAGGTCAGGTTGAAAGAGAAAAACTAAAGCAAGGAAAAGTTTATGATTATATTAGTAGAATAGAAAAAACATCATGCATTGATGATAAAATATCTCTTGTAGAGCTTCTTGAAATTTTAAAAGATGATCTTTTTAAGTATGTTACAAACGATGATAAAATTGTGGCAATAATCACTCGTGCAGACCTGAATAAACCCTTGCCGCGAACGTATTTTTTTGGTGTTATTTCGTTGGTAGAAATGCACCTCAATTTCTGGATAACTTATTATTTTCCAGAAAATCAATGGCAGCAATATGTTAACTCAAAAAGAATGGATGGTGCGCATAGTATTTTCGAGGAAAGAAAAGGTCTCAATGACTCAATATCATTACTGGATTGCATCCAGTTTTGTGATAAGAAATCTATTCTTAGGAACAATAGTGAATTTCTTTCGATATTTAAATTTAGCAGTAAAAGTAAATTTGATAGCTTTATGAAATTCATTGAGAAAATACGTAATGAAATTGCACATAGCCAAAATTCAATCATCTCAGGTCTAGAATGGGAAGATTTTGTACATACATTATCTTTTTCAAGAACCTTCCTGACATTGTCCGATGCAAAATTAGAAGAAGACTACCGAAAAAAAGCCGAGCAATTTAAAGATGATATGCTTGTTTCGATCAAAGTATCTTAAAGAAATACTAAGGTTCAAGATGATTTTCTATTATTGTGATTGTTTCTGAATAGGGCCGTTTTAGAAGCTGTATTGCCTCCTGATACGAACGCACGTTGTTATAGCCCATCACCAGCCCGTAGCGTTTGCCCGACCCGCGATACCACTCCGAGAGCGCATTGACCTGCAGCTGCTGTTCCTGCCAGCAGCGCGCGATTTCCCGGTCACGGCTTCCTTTGGTCAGGAACGCCACGATATGCATCCCGCCGTCGTTTTGCTCGGTGAAAAACAGATCGCCATATACCTCCTGCAGGGCGGCAATCATCCAGTCGCGGCGGGTCTGATACAGCGCGCGCATCTTTTTCAGGTGACGGAAAAAATGCCCTTCGTTGAGAAACGCGGTGAGGATCTTTTGCGTCAGCACCGGCTGGCCGCTGGTGGTGATGTCCGCGCAGTCGGTAAAGGCCCCGACGGTGCTGGCGGGCATCACCACGTAGCCCATGCGCAGCGACGGCATAATGGTTTTACTGAAGGAGCCCATAAAAATCACCCGATCGCGCTGGTCGAGGCTTTTCAGCGACGGCAGCACCTTGCGCGTATAGTGAAACTCTCCGTCGTAATCATCTTCGATAATCCACGCCTCGTTCTGGCTGGCCCAGTCGAGCAGCTGCTGCTTGCGCGGCAGCGAGAGCGTGACCGCCAGCGGGCTCTGGTGCGACGGGGTGACGATGGCAAAACGGGCGCCGCGATGGTGGCGGAGCAGGTAGTCCGTGTCGATGCCGCAGCGATCGACCGGCACCGTGTGCAGGCGCGGCACGATCCGCTTGAGCAGCTGCTGGCCCATAAAATAACCCGGATCCTCAAACACCACCTTGTCGCTGCGGCTGGCGAGGGTGTCGAGGATCAGCCGCAGGCTGCCGCTGTAGCCGCTGGTGATCAGCACCTGCTCGGCGGTGCAGGAGAGCCCGCGTGAGATGTTGAGGTAGCGTGCAATGGCCTGGCGCAGCGGATACCAGCCCAGAACGGGCGGGTTGAGCATCTCCTCCTGACGCATGGCCCGCGTCGCCTGGCCCGCCAGCAGCAGCCACTTTTTATACGGGAAGCTGTCGAGGGCGGGGATGCCGGGGCGCAGAAACCCCGCCCGCTCGCGCTGGCTGATGAGCGAGGCCGGAAGCGTACCGGTGGGCTGCTCCGCCGGGGCATGCTTGTCCGGCAGCAGGAGGTCCGGGTTAACCCACGTGCCGCGCGCGCCCTGGCTCACCAGATACCCTTCACCCGTCAGAATGGCATACGCCGTTTCGACGGTTTTACGCGCCACCTTCAGCTCTTCCGCCAGCACGCGGATGGCAGGTACCTTATCGCCCGGCTTCAGCACGCCGCGCATGATATTGTCGCGGTAGCGGGAATAAATCTCGTGATAGCCCGGCCTCATGTCCTACCTCGTTTCATGCTTTTTGTATCTTTTTACTATGTCATGAACGGCGTAGATTTGCCTCATCGCACGGCACATGCCGCACAAAAAGAGGAAAGACCATGAGCACTCGCGTTAACCACCATAAAGCTACACCTGCCCTCGCCAACGCGCTGTCTGCCCTGAGCATGGAGGTGGCAAAAACCTCCATCGATCCGGCGCTGAAGCACCTGATCGACATTCGCGTGTCGCAGCTGAACGGCTGTACGTTCTGTCTGGATATGCACTCAAAAGAGGCGAAAATCGCCGGCGAGCGCGAGCTGCGCCTGTATCATCTGGCGGCCTGGCGCGAGTCCCCGCTGTTCAGCGCCCGTGAAAAAGCGGCGCTGGCGTTCACCGAAGCGCTGACCCAGATTGGCGTTCACGGTGTCAGCGATGCGCTCTACCGCAGCGTGGCGGAACATTTCTCCGACGTGGAGATTTCAGAGCTGAACTTCGCCATCGTGGCGATCAACGCCTGGAACCGTCTGGGGATCACCTCCCGCATGGCGCCGGGCTCGCTGGACGCGGCGTACGGGCTGAATAAGGCTAACCTGGAATAATCCCGCGCTCGCGGATCATCGCCACCAGCGCCCGCAGTCCCGGCGGGACGTGGCGATGGCCAGGGTAGTACAGGCGCAGCCCGGCAAACGGCTGCGCCCAGTCGTTTAAGACGCTCACCAGCTCCCCGCTTTTCAGCTCGTCCTGAATATAGAGTTCCGGTAAAAATCCCACCCCTAACCCCGCTTTTACGGCGCGGATCGAGGCAAAAAGATCGGACGTAGCAAAGCGCGGCGGCACGGCAAGCGCGTACGTTTCACCCCGACGTGCCAGCTCCCAGCGGTAGATCCCGCCGTGGGCCATACGCATGCCGATCCCATGATGTGAAAGCAGATCGTCCGGCGTCTCGGGTATGCCGTGACGGGCGAAATAGTCCGGCGTGGCGGTGACGAGCTGGCGGATCTCACCGGTCAGCGGCACGGCGATCATGTCCTGCGGAACGGACTCTTCGAGGCGGATCCCCGCGTCATAGCCTTCGGCGACGATGTCGATCATCCTCGCTTCGCTCACCGTTTCCACGCGCATTTTCGGGTAGCGGATCATGAAGTCGATCAGCAGCTGGTCCAGAAACAGCGTGCCGATATGGTTCGGCACGTTGAGGCGCAGCGTGCCGGCGGGTTCCCCGGTGTCGCTGTGGATCTCCTCCCCGGCGAGACGGATCTCCTGCAGCGCCGGGCCGATACGCGCCACGTAGCGCTGCCCGGCGTCGGTGAGCGCCACGCTGCGGGTCGTGCGGTTGAAAAGTCGCGTCTCAAGGCGGCTCTCCAGCCCGGCGATGGCGTTGCTGACCGCCGTGGCGGACATCCCCAGCTCCTGCGCCGCACCGCGAAAGCTGCCGCGCCGCACCACCGCCATCACCACTTCCAGCTCTGTCAGGCCTGAACGATGCATAGATTATCCTGAAAATCGAAACAACGCTTGCAGCATAGCGTGGATTATCGCAACGGAGAAGCCGTGACAGACTGGTCTCACACAGCCTGAGGAGGTTTATATGCACACCATCGAACAGATCTTTATTAACGGCGAATTTGTTACCCCGCACGGTACCGAGTGGTTTGATTTGTACAACCCGGCGACGGCGCAGGTTATGGGTCAGGTTCGCCTGGCGGATGAGGTTGACGCTGAACGCGCTATCGCGGCGGCAAAAGCGGCGTTTCCGGCGTGGTCCCGGACCACAAAGCAGGAACGCATCGCCGCGCTGAAGCGCATGCACGCCGCCGTGGCCGCCCGTCACGACGATCTGCTGGAAGCGGTCATTGAAGAGTACGGCGCGCCCGCCTCGCGCTCGGCGTGGATGGCAAGCTATCCGGCAGAGGTGATTGCTCAGGCCATCGAGGCGCTTGAGGTGTTTGAGTTTGTCACCCCAGCAGGTGCCGCAACGGTGCAGATGACGCCGCTCGGCGTGGCCGGGTTGATTACGCCGTGGAACAGCGATGCGGGGTTTATCTGCGGCAAACTGGCGGCCGCTCTGGCGGCGGGCTGCACGGCGGTCATCAAGCCGAGCGAAATGAGCGCCCTGCAAACGCAGATTGTCACCGAAGCGCTGCGCGACGCCGCGCTGCCGCCGGGCGTGTTTAACATCGTCACCGGACGCGGCGAGACGGTGGGCGAAACCCTCAGCCGCCATCCGGACGTCGCGAAAATCTCGTTCACCGGTTCCACGAATACCGGCAAGGCGATCCTGCGCAACGCGGCAGAGAGTTTTAAGCGCGTGACGCTGGAGTTGGGCGGTAAATCGCCGACGATCCTGCTGGATGATGTGGATCTCGCGCAGGCGATCCCGCTGGTGATCCAGGCCGGGTTTATGAACAGCGGACAGGCGTGCGTGGCCGGAACGCGCATTCTGGTGCCTCACTCGCGCAAGGTGGAGATCGAAACCGCGCTGGCGCAGGCCGTGGCGGCGGTGAAATCCGGCGACCCGCGCAACAGTGCGACAGACGTCGGCCCGATGGTCAGCGAGAAGCAGTGGCTGCGGGTGCAGGGCTATATCCGCAAAGGAATCGAAGAAGGGGCGCGCCTGCTGGCGGGCGGCGAAGGGCGACCGGAAGGCACGCGGGACGGCTGGTTTGTGCGTCCGACGCTATTTGCCGACGTGAACAACCGGATGACGATTGCCCGTGACGAGATTTTCGGCCCGGTGCTGTGCGTGATCCCCTATCGTGACGAGGCGGAGGCGATCGCCATTGCCAACGACACAGAATACGGCCTGAGCGCGATGGTGCTGGGCGGCGATGTGGACCGCGCGCGACGCGTGGCACAGCAGATTGTTTCCGGTCGCGTGCTGGTGAACACCCTGGCTCATGAACCGAAAGCGCCATTTGGTGGCTTCAAACACTCCGGCGTGGGGCGCGAGATGGGCGAGTGGGGAATTCGGGCGTTTATGGAGCCGAGGTCGATGGTGGGCTAAAACCCGCCCGGTGGCGCTGCGCTTACCGGGCCTACATGAGCCGTAGGCCGGATAAGCGCAGCGCCATCCGGCACAACGCTTCGCTCTTTGCCGAAGCATTGTGCTTTTCCCTCCTGCATTCTCTCCCCAACATCACAACGGAGAGAAAACCATGATCGCAGTTCTTTTCGAAGCCAAAGCCGCGCCTGCCCATCAGGCGCGCTATCTTCAGCTTGCCGCAGAGCTTAAGCCTTTACTGGCCGACATCGACGGCTTTATTGATATCGAACGGTTCCAGAGCCTGACGACCGACGGCAAAATCCTCTCTCTTTCCTGGTGGCGGGATGAAGAGGCCGTCCGCCGCTGGAAGCAGAACGTCTTTCATCAGGCGGCGCAGGCCGAAGGGCGGGCGTCGATTTTTTCTTTCTACCGTATTCGGGTGGCGCAGCTGGTGCGGGAATACAGTTCCGAAACCGGAGGGCACGCGGCGTGTCTATCCTGACTCAGTACAGCGACCATGCGAATCACCTTATTCTGCTGACGGATGATGATAAGCTGGCCGCAGAGATCACCGAACCCTGGGCGGCCCATGCTTAAGACGAGTTTACCCTCCGATAACAGCGCGATGCTGGAAAAGGCGATTGCCGCGGTGGCGGCTGCCATGGCCGATCCGTCGCGCGTGAAGATGCTCTGTGCGCTAATGGACGGGCGGGCGTGGACGGCCACTGAACTGAGCGCGGCGGCAGACGTTGCGCCGTCGACCGCCAGCGGGCATCTTGCCCGGCTGGTTGAAGGGCAGCTGATTACCTGCCTGTCGCAAGGGCGGCATCGTTATTATCGTCTTGCCGGGCACGACGTGGCGGCGCTGGTGGAACAGATGATGGGGCTTTCGTGGAGCCGCATTACCCCGCCGGAAACCAGCGCGCCGAAAGCCATGCGTGAAGCCCGGACCTGCTACGACCACCTCGCAGGCGTCGTGGCGGTGCAGATCTATGATTTCATGCAGGCGGAAGGCTGGCTGGAGGCTGACGGTTCAGCGATGACACTCTATGGCCGGGAGCAGTTCCTGGCGCTCGGTATTCCGTTAAGCGCGCATCCGCGCCGGAAGGCCTGCTGCGCCTGCCTGGACTGGAGCGAGCGACGGTTTCACCTGGGCGGAGAAGCCGGTGCGTTGCTGCTCGACCATCTGGAAAGTAAAGGCTGGATCCAGCGGGTGGCGGGGTACCGGGAGGTGGTGGTGACGGCGTCGGGAAAGGCCGCTGTAAAAAGACTTTTTAGCCGCTAAAAATGCCCGGTGTCGCTGCGCTTACCGGGCCTACGTGTACATTGCCTCCAGTAACACCTTTCGCAATTCCTGCGCTTTAACTTCTCGTTTCTTGATAGTTACCCTGATAACTATTATCTTGACCGCGTGTGACGAGAGGTTTCCCCATGAGTGAAGAAGAACTGTTCTGCCGCAGGCCGATGGGCATGCGGATGGCGATGATCGTGCGCCAGTGGCGTGCCGTCATCGACGACGCCATTCTCGATACCGGGTTAACCCAGTCGAGCTGGACGGTGATGATGCAGCTTCATCAGCTCGGGGATAACGTCTCAATGAGTGAGCTTGCGGAGGTGCAGGGCATTGAACTGCCGCCGCTGATGCGCACCCTCACACAGCTGGAAAAACAGGGTTACCTGCTGCGCGCCACATCGCCTTATGACAAGCGCATCCGGCTTCTGACGCTGACGCCTGAGGGAAAAGCCATATTAAAAAGGCTCACTCAGGTGATTGAGACGTATCAGGCGCGCGTATCGCAAAACATCGCGCCGGAACATCTCGACATTTTCAGCGCCACGTTGAATCAAATCGCCTGCAATTTGCGGACAATCCGCGAAGAAGATAACAAGACCGAAAAATAATGACCCCTGAACAAAAGTTTGCCCGCTGGGTAAGGGTGAGTATTGCCTCTTTCCTGCTGATGTTTGTCTACTTTATCGTCGCGGATATCTGGATCCCGCTGACGCCGGACTCCACCGTGATGCGCGTGGTGACGCCGGTGTCTCCGCGCGTCTCCGGCTACGTGGCGGCGGTACATGTCCATAACAACAGCCAGGTGAAGAAAGGCGATCTGCTGTTTGAACTCGACGACACGCCGTTTCGCAATAAGGTGGAAGCGGCGCAAATCGCGCTCGAGCAGGCACGCCTGTCCAACGAACAGCTGGATGCGCAGATCGCTGCCGCGCAGGCCAGCCTGAAAACCGCCGTGCTGACCGCGCGTAACGACAAAGTGACCTTTGATCGCTACCAGAAGCTGAGCACCCTGCAGAACGTCTCGCAGGCGGATCTGGATAAGGTTCGCACCACCTGGCAGAGCAGCGAGCAGTCCGTCAGCACGATTCAGGCCAACATCCGCAACCTGCGCATCCAGCGTGGTGAGCGCGAAGAACACCGCAACGTGACGCTGCAAAAATACCGCAACGCGCTGGATGACGCTGAGCTGAACCTCGGCTGGACGAAGGTCTACGCCCAGGCGGACGGCACGGTCAGTAACCTGCAGCTGAGCCCGGGCTTCTACGCTTCCTCCGGTTCGGCCGCGCTGGCGCTGGTAAACAACCAGACCGATATCGTGGCCGATTTCCGTGAGAAGAGTCTGCGCCATACCCATCAGGGCACCGATGCGGCCGTGGTGTTTGACGCCTTCCCGGGACACGTTTTCCGCGCCCACGTCACCAGCAGCGACGCGGGGATCCTGGCAGGTCAGGAGGCCGTTAATGGCCAGCTCTCCGAGCCGGAAACCTCCAACCGCTGGGTACGCGATGCCCAGCGCATGCGCATTCACGTCTCGCTGGACGAGCCGCTGCCGAAGCATCTGCCGACCGGCGCCCGCGCGACCGTACAGCTCTACAACAGCGAAGGGCCGTTTGCGCGCTTCTTCTCCGGGATGCAGATCCACCTGGTGAGCCTGCTTCACTATGTCTATTAGTACCCTGGCGCGGGTCTTTACTCCGCACGGTAACATCGTCTACACGGCAAACGACTTTCGCCAGACCCTGCGCATCGTCTTTGCCGGGATGATTGCGCTGAGCATCTCGAGCTTCTACAACACCCGCTACGGCGTGTTTTTCGTGGTCTACCCGATCATGCTGCTGTCGCTGGTGCCGGTGTTTAACCGCCACGTGGCGAAGCAGTTTATCTTCAGCGCATCGCTTAACTGCGTCGAAATGGTGATTATCATCGGCTATCTGTCGCAATGGCCGGCGATCATGACGCTGGTGGTCTTCGCCCTCTACGTGATGCGTTTTCGCTTTATGAGTAAAGGGCCGCTGTTTTTGTTCGGGTCCATGGGCGTGGTGTGCCAGAGCGTGATGCTCAACTTTATGAGCTACCCCACCACCAACTGGCATACGCTTTTGTTCTCGAACATCGAAGCCAGCGTGATGGCGGTGTGCCTGAGCGCGCTGATGAACTACCTCCTGCCGGACGTGGAGCCCCGCAAGCCGCCGCCGCTGATTGAGAAAGACGACGCCCGCGTGCGCCACGAGTCGCTGCTCTCCGGCACCGTCGCGACGCTGATATTCGTCGTGTTTCAGGTTAGCGACTTAAGCGATTCGCTTTCGGCGCTGATGGCAGGGATTTTGATCCTGTTCCCGATGCACTATCGCGGCGCGGTGATGAGCTCCATCTGGCGCGTGGTCGGCGTGGTGCTGGGTTGCCTCTATATTCTGGTGGTGCAGCTGATCCTCTACGATCACAGCAGCCATATGCTGTTGATGATGCCGCTGATCGGCCTTGGGCTGGCGTTTGGCGCGCGGCTGCACGTAATGGAGAAGGTCGGGGCGGGCGTAGGCTTCTCCAGCATCACCACCATCGGGATAATGTTCGGGCAGAACATGCACCCGGATACCGACCTGGTGTTCAGCGATCTGTACCGCATCACCTCCGTTACCTTTTCGCTGGTGGCGACGCTGACGATGGTCTTTCTGATGCACCTGATCCTCAACCGCTTCGAGGCAACGCGCTACGTCATCGCGCCGCCCAAAGCGGATTAATGTCCCAGCACGGCAGGCAGCTGCGAGAGTAAAAACAGGATCAGGCCAATTGTCCCGCCCACCAGGGTGCCGTTGACGCGGATGAACTGCAGATCTTTACCAATGTTCAGTTCAATCTGGCGGGACATGTCTTTGGCGTCCCAGCTTTTGACCGTGTCGCTGATGTGGCGCGTCAGGAACGCGGCAAAATCCGGCGCGAGGCGGTGCGCCGCCTGCTCCAGATGCTCGTTCAGAGATGCCCGCAGGCTGGCGTCGTTTGTCAGCGTTTCGCCAAACCACAGCCCGGCGTTGGCGATGCGCTGCTTCACGCGCGAGTCCTCACTCTGCATATCCGCCTTCAGCCACTGGCGCAGGTCGGCCCACATCTCCCCCAGATAGCGGTTAAACGCCTCGTCGTTTTTCAGGTAGTGCTTAATGTTGTCGGCTTTTGCCGCCATCTCCGGATCGTTTTTCAGGTTGTCGATAAGCTTCAGCGTGGCGCGGTCAAACGCCTGGCGGATCTGGTGCGTGCGGTCGTGGCTGATATCGTCCAGCAGCGTGTTGACCGCGTTCGATACCATCTCCGCGCTTTGATCGCCCAGCCACTCGGTGGGCAGCACCATCGCCTTGCGCGGGTGCTCGGTCTTCAGCCAGTGGACGATCTGGTCAGAGATAAACTCTCGCGTGCTTTCCCGCTGAATCAGGGTAATCAGGCGGTTGATGATGGCGTCCAGCAGCACCTGGTGTCGGTTGTTTTTGGTCATGCTCTCCAGCATCACGGCGCTGGTTTCGGTGAAGTCGACCTTGTCGATGGCCTTATGCACCGCGCGTTTGAGCAGGCGCTGAATGCGCCCGTCGTCGGTGAGTTCGAGAAAACCGCTCATCACCTGCATCAGATGCAGCCCGACGCGCTGGGCGTTGTCGGGCTTGCTGAACCAGGCGCCAATCATCTGTGCGGGCTCATAGCGGCGGATCAACGCCACCAGCGACTGGGTATCCAGAAACTTCTCCTGCACGAACTGGCCGAGATTGTCGCCGATCCGGTCTTTATTGCGCGGGATGATCGCCGTATGGCGGGAGATAAAGGGAATCGGCACCCGGCGGAAAAGCGCGACCACCGCAAACCAGTCCGCCAGCGCGCCGACCATTGCCGCCTCGGCAATGGCCTTGACGCCGCGCACCCAAAAGGTCTGCGGCAGGAACAGGGTGGTGATAAAGGCCGCGGCGGCAACCAGCAGCAGCGACAGCGCCAGCAGCTTGGCGCGTTTGAGTTCAGCTATTTTTTCCATGGGTTAAGGATAGAGGGATACGAGGGGAATGTGCAAAGCAGGGAACGTTATGTCATTCCCGCTTCTGGAACCTGCCTTCCGGAATTAAACTCATCTTTTGCATATTTGGTTAAATCCTTGCGTAATTTGTATATGCTTTTTTGTATATACAATCAGGGAAGGGTACACTATGCCAACGGAGTATGAGTGGGATAGCAATAAGGCGAAAAGTAACCTGCAAAAACATGGCATACGCTTTGAGGATGCGGTTATGGTTTTCGACGATCCTTATCATTTGTCTGTTCAGGATCGCTATGAAAACGGTGAATTTCGCTGGCAAACCATCGGCCTTGTGCAAGGCCTTCTTGTTATTTTGGTCGCACATACGGTACGTTTTGAAAGCGGAGGAGAAATCATCCGTATCATTAGCGCACGAAAGGCGGACCGTAAAGAGAGGAGCCGTTATGAGCATCGTTAAACATAAACGAGGTAGTGCGCCTGAGGTAAGCGCTCGTCGTGTGGCTGAGCTCAAAGCATTAGCTGAAAAACCAGATGCGGAGATTGATTACAGCGATATTCCTGCCACGGACGATGAACAGTGGTCAGGGGCGGTGCGAGGGAAGTTCTATCGACCACTCAAAACTCAGGCATCTGTACGCATTGACGCCGATGTGATGGAGTGGCTTAAACGGCCTGGGAAAGGTTATCAGACGCGGCTCAATGCCATTTTGCGTGAAGCAATGCTGCGCGATCAAAACAAAAAATAAATAGCGGGCAGCGTTTGGCTGCCCGCTATCTCAGCGTATATTTTCCAGCAGCCGCCACATCACCCACCCGCCAAACCCCATCAGCACCACCCCCGCCGTGCGCTCTATCAGCCACAGCGCACGGCTGAGCTTCTGCTGGACCGCGGGCAAACCCATCAGCGTCACCAGCGCCAGATCCCACGCCAGCACCACCGTCACCATCCAGACGCCGCAGGTTGCCTGCTGAAGCAGCGTCACGTCCGGCCCCAGTAGCGCCGTCATCAGCGCCAGATAGAACAGCGCATTCTTCGGGTTAAGCAGCGCCGAGCCGAGCCCCAGCAGGATCTGCTTACGCAGCGAGGGGCAGCGCTGATGGGTTTCATGCAGCCTCATCGCCTGCGGTTGGCTTCGCACCAGATGCGAGCCGATCCACAGCAGGTACAGCGCCCCGCAAAGCTCTATCAGCGTAAACAGCCAGGCAAACTGGCGCAGCGCGCTCCAGCCGATAATCACCGGAACAATATAAAGCGCGTTACCCGCGGCGATGCCGACGCACAATCCGGCGCTGCCGCGCAGTCGGTAGCGCGCCGCGTAGCCCACCAGCAGGAAGAAGTCCGGCCCCGGGCTTAACAGGGCGACAAAATGCGCCAGCGCCAGGGCGAGAAAAGCAGAAGGGAAGAACAGTTCCATAGCAACCTCGGTTAACAATCTGAGGTCAGGCTACGGTGATGCCAACGTTATTTATTGTCAGATATTGATCGGCCCGTCGCGTACTGGCGCGGCGTGGCGGCGGTATAGCTGACGAAGGTCTTATGAAAATGGCTCTGGTCGGCAAACCCGCTCTGGTAGCCAACGTCGGCGATGTCGTCCCCGGCACGCAGTCGCGCTTTGGCGAACTCCACGCGGGAGATGTTGAGGAAGCTGCCCGGCGTCAGGCCGGTATCCTGCCGGAAGGTGCGGATCAGCGTCTCCTTGCGCAGCGAGAATCGCTGGGCAAGTTCGTCAAGCGAAGGCGGTGCGGCCAGGTCGGCAAGAAACGCCTGCCGCACGTGCTGGCTGGTTGAGCGAAGCGCGTCGGCGTTTGTCACGCAGCGGGGCAGGGCTGAAAGCAGCGTGTCCACGGATACAGGCGACATCGCCTCAACAATATCCAGGTAGCGCTTAAACAGCGCAGGGTCGCGAATCACCTGTAACGCCTGAGGAATATCGGTGTCGATATAGAGCATATGGTAGCTGCGCGGTTGCCCGGCGACGGGGTTGCAGCTGTGCGGCGCAGAGGCCGGGATCACAATGAGGTCCCCGGGGTTAAGGATGTATTCTTTGTCATGACAAATGCAGCAGGTCTGGCCTTCCATAATCGCGCCGATAGAGAGCTGAGGGTGACTGTGGCGTTTGTACGCCTGCGTGCTCTGCCACGTGCTGCGCAACTCAAGGCCTGAGGCGCGGTGAAAAGTCTGCCGGATGTGTCGGGTATCGGTCATATGAACTCCTTCTGGACGTTTTTTATACCACGTCAGCGAACCGTCTGGCAGCGCTTCATTAAGAACCTTCCGGATATACCCAACTTTACGTCCACAGCCAGTCATGTTGACTACCCTTAATACCCTAAGCGGTAAAATAAGGAGATTCGACATGGCTTATCAGACAGTAAATCCTGCCACTAACCAGCTCATCAAAGAATACCCCTCGCATACCGACGCGGATATCGAAGCGGCGCTGAAGGCGGCCGATGCGCTTTACCATTCGGACTGGGCGAAAGGCGACATCAATCAGCGCCTGCCGGTGCTGCATAAGCTTGCCGACCTGATCGACGAGCGCACCGAGGAGCTGGCGAAAATTGCCAGTCAGGAGATGGGCAAGCTCATCGAACAGAGCCGCGGCGAGGTGAAGCTGTGCGCGCAGATCGCCCGCTACTACGCCGACAACGCGAAGCAGTTCCTGGCCCCGGTGAAGTATCAATCCGAACTCGGGGAAGCGTGGGTGGAGCACCACCCCATCGGCGTGCTGATGGCCGTTGAGCCGTGGAACTTCCCGTATTACCAACTGATGCGCGTCCTGGCACCAAACCTGGCGGCGGGCAACCCGGTGATCGCCAAGCATGCCAGCATCGTGCCGCACTGCGCTGAGACCTTTGCCCATCTGGTCCGCGAGGCGGGCGCGCCGGAAGGTGCATGGACCAACCTGTTTATCTCGTCCGAGCAGGTGGCGAACATCATTGCCGACGATCGCGTGCAGGGTGCCGCATTAACCGGCTCCGAAAAAGCCGGTAGTGTGGTGGCCGCACAGGCGGCGAAGCACATTAAGAAATCTACGCTGGAGCTGGGCGGTAACGACGTCTTCGTGGTGCTGGACGACGCGGACCTGGACAAAGCCGTCAAGACTGGCGTGAATGCGCGTCTCAACAACGCCGGGCAGGTCTGTACCGCGGCGAAGCGCTTTATCCTGCATGAAAAGATCGCGGATGCCTTCCTGAGCAAATTCACCGAGGCGTTTAAGCAGGTGAAGATTGGCGACCCGCTGGACGAAAGTACTACGCTGGGGCCGCTGTCGTCGAAAGATGCGCTAGAAACGTTGACCAAACAGGTCAACGAGGCGGTGAAAAACGGCGCGACGCTGCACTATGGCGGCAAGCCGGTGCAGCGTGAGGGGAGCTTCTTCGAACCGACGATCCTGACGAATATCTCGCGCGACAACCCGGCGTACTTCGAAGAGTTCTTCGGCCCGGTAGCGCAGATGTACGTGGTGAAAAACGACGACGAGGCGGTCGCGCTGGCGAACGACTCCCACTACGGCCTGGGCGGGGCGGTATTCAGTCAGGATATCGAGCGTGCGAAGAAAATGGCGTCACGGATCGAGACCGGGATGGTGTACATCAACTGGCTTACCGATACCGCGCCAGAGCTGCCGTTCGGCGGCGTGAAGCGCTCCGGTTACGGACGCGAGCTGTCGGATCTGGGGGTCAAAGAGTTTGTGAACCAGAAGCTGGTGGTGGTGCGTCAGTAAGAGGTCATAAAAAAACCTGCCAGCCGGCAGGTTTTTTAAGGGGATTATTGCACTTCGATCTTGTCCCAGCCGCTTTTGAACATGCAGCTGTCAACCAGCGTATCCCGGCGATATTCATTCGCATCTTCAACCGTGTAGCTCGTGGAAATATCCTTTTTCTTTTTCGATTTGTCCGTTTTTTCCGAGCTCGAACCGGTCACCACGTTATCCGGGGGAAGATCGATCAGTGCCTGCGCTTCGCATTCCGTGAGCTTTTTATTCATTTCCGCGTCGCTGACGCCCGGTTTCACCCATTTGTACTGGACGCAGCCGGTGAGCATCAGCGTGAGGCTCAGAACGCAAAGCGCGGTCATGCGGTGTTTCATCAGAAGGTGACTCCACCGCCTACATATGCGCCGTCAATCAGCGTGTGGTTCGGACGACCGTCTTTACCATCAACGCTCACGTGGCGGTAGCCCACTTTCAGGGTCACCGGCGCGATTGGCGTCCAGCTTACCCCACCGTTGGCTTCCACGTAGTTTTTCACGCTGTTGTTCAGCCCTTCTGGCGCAACGTAGCCTTCACCGTACACGTGGATGCTGTCGGTCAGGGCAACGTTTACGCCGCCGCCGATCGGGAACGCCACGCCGTTATCGCCTTTTTTCGGGCCGATGTAGATGGCTTTGGCACCCGCATTCAGCATCACCGGGCCTACTTCCAGGTTGTAGCCTGCGCCCACGCCGCCGGTCTGGGTACCGTCATCGGTGTTTTTAAGCCAGTTGCTTTCGGCATACAGGCCGGATGAGGATTTCCCCATTTCGAGGTTGAGGTTGGTAAAGTTTTTACCCTGCTCAATGCTGCCACCCATTGCCAGAGCGGAACCCGAGAGGGCGGTCAGAGCAGAAAGAAGAAGGATATTCAGTTTTTTCATGTTTTATGCCTCGTCATTAAATTCATCTGGGGGCACCTTAACAAGCGATGTTTATGACTGCAAATGTGATGAAGGTCGCTGTTTTATGCTGATATTGTTAACTTTTTTATTTGAAATGTTGCATCTATGTTTGATTGTCGAGGTGTCAACGCGTGATGTTCGGACGTTTAGGCATCGTTTAATTTTTTGACTAAACATAAACTGAACGAGGAAGGGATAGTGATTAGAGGCGAATTAATTGAGTTTCTAATAATTTCCAAAAGTATTTCAGATGACACACAATACAACACAACCTTACATTTCCGGGCAATGAATATACGTTCACCCGCGCACGCCGGTTGCCTTTCTATGTCATTTTTCTGACACGTTTATTCTTTACGTTGTTGGCTTCACTTACTGGATGCTAACAATATGAAAAGAAAAATTATTCCTGTGCTTATCGGTTGTGCGCTCTCTTTCTCTGGCCTGGCGGCACAGCCTACCGCTGAGCGCTATGTCGTCAGCTTCCCCGAGGGCTCCCATGTGAAATACAGCGGCGCGTTTGCCGATGCGTTCCCGAACGGGCTCCCGGTGGGGATTGGCTCTGGTCTGCTGTTTACGGGCAAGCAGGGCGATGCCCTGACGTTTGCGACCGTGACCGATCGCGGTCCCAACGCCGATGCGCCAAAAATGGGTAAAAACGAAGCCAAAATATTTGTCACGCCAGATTTCGCGCCGCTGCTGATGACCATCCGCGTTCAGAACGGCAAAGCAGAGGCAACGGATGCCCGCCCGCTGCATGACGATAAAGGCGAGATTAACGGTCTGCCGCTGCAAAGCGGCGTGATTGGTTCCACCAATGAAGTGGCGTTCAGCGATACCTTAAAGACGCTCAAGGGTGACAACCGCGGACTGGATACGGAAGGCATCACGCCGGACGGCAAAGGCGGCTACTGGCTGTGCGACGAGTACGGCCCGTTCCTGATTAACGTCGACAGCAAAGGCAAGATCCTCGCGATCCACGGGCCGCAGGCCGCGGAAGGGGAAAAATCCATCGCGGGCGGTCTGCCAAACATCATCAAATGGCGCCAGCCCAACCGGGGCTTTGAAGGCCTGACCCGGATGCCGGACGGGCGGATTATCGCCGCGGTGCAGAGCACGCTGGACATCGACGGTAAGAGCAAAAAGCAGGCGCTGTTCACCCGTCTGGTGAGCTTTGACCCGGCGACCGGCAAAACCGCGATGTACGGTTACCCTATCGACAGCGCGGCCTACGACAAAAACAGCGACGCCAAAATCGGCGACATCGTGGCGCTCGATAATCAGCACATCCTGCTGATTGAGCAGGGAAGCGATAAAAACGACGGAATGCGTAACCTGATTTACAAGGTGGATCTCAGTAAGGCGAGCGATCTTTCCGCCTTTGACAAGCCGGGCGAGTATCCGGAGTTTGATGATGAGAAAACCCTGGCGCAGCGCGGCATTACCCTTGCGTCAAAAACGCAGGTGGTCGATCTCCGCGCGCTGGGCTGGCAGCAGGAGAAGGCTGAAGGACTGGCGCTGATCGACAGCAAAACGCTTGCGGTGGCGAACGATAACGACTTTGGCGTGAAGGTCGCGATGCAAAACCCGGTCGAGGGTAAGAAGCTTAAGGATTACCGGGTGAACGCGGAAGGCAAGCTGACGCTGGATGATAAACCGGTGGAAACCACGCTCAGCGTGAAGCCGCTGAAGAAGCCGGAGTCCGACAGCGAGCTGTGGATTGTGACGCTGCCGGAGGCGTTGAAATAAGTTTACCGCTCACCCCTCTCCCCACAGGGGAGAGGGGGATTGTTCGGAGCGCATAGTTAAGCGGGGAGGCTATTTCTTCAGACTCGCAAACGCCGCCCGAATTTCCTCCTCCGGCAGCTGGATGCCAATAAACACCATCACGCTGTGCGGCGCTTCATCGCCCCACGGTCGGTCCCAGTCGGCGCTGTACAGGCGCTGCACGCCCTGGAACAGCAGGCGGTTCGGCTCGCCGTCAATCCACAGCATGCCTTTGTAGCGCAGCAGCCTGTCGGCAAACGACAGCAGCAGGTTCTCCATCACGCGGGAGACCTCGCTGATGTCCACCGGGTAATCCAGCTCCACCACAATCGACGCCACGTCGTTTTGCTTGTCGGACATAAAGTGGAAGCGCGGTTTTGCGGTGACGTTCTCTTCCAGCATAAAGCCGTTGGTGTTGAACAGCTGAGACAGGTCGATATCGCCGTGCGTCACCGTATAAATCGGCGCGCGGGAGTTGATGCGCGTCAGGCGCTCGCGAAGCTTAACGCTTTCGCCCGCCACGTCGGTTTTGGTCAGCAGGATGCGGTCGGCGTAGCCCACCTGAGACTGGGCGATGGTGAACTGGTTCATCTGATCGTCGGCGTGGACCGCATCGACCAGGGCAATGACGCCGTCCAGCAGGTAGCGCTGGCAAAGGATCTCGTGAGAGAAAAAGGTCTGAATAATCGGGCCGGGGTCGGCCATGCCGGTGCACTCGATCACCAGGCGGTCAAAGTCGATGTCGCCGCGGTCGCGGCTGTCGAGCAGGTCCAGCAGGGCGTCTTCCAGCTCGTTAGAGCGGGTGCAGCAGATGCAGCCGTTAGTCAGGGTTTTGATCTGCGTGGCGCGATCGCCAATCAGCTGGTCGTCTACGGAGACTTCGCCAAATTCGTTTTCGATGACGGCGATTTTGAAGCCGTGCTGCTCGTTCAGGATGTGGCGCAGCAGGGTGGTTTTACCGGCGCCGAGGAAACCGGTCAGCAGGGTAACGGCAATCGGGGTCATGGTCTCTCCTTTAGCAGCAGCGGACGCCGCCTTCTCCACTTCCGCCGTAGCGCGCTTCCTGACGCTCGCGGAAGAATTCGGTGTAGGTCATGTACGGCTTATCCGGATGGTTGGTCTTCATGTGCTCAACGTAGTTGTCATAGTCCGGGATGCCAATCAGCATTTTCGCCGCCTGACCGAGGTATTTTTTTGCTTCGCCTAAGTTACCAAACATAACGTGTCCTGATAAGAAAAAGCCCGGTGGCGCGCAGCGATCCGGGCCTACAGTACCGTTGTAGGGCGGGTCAGCGCAGCGCCGCCCGCCATTGTTTTAGTGGTGTGAAGAGGTCTTCACGCCGCCTTCCGGTACCGGCACGTACGGGGTTTCTTTATCCGTGCGGCCATCGATGTTGCGCACTTTCATCCAGGTTTTGATGCCGTAGAAGATGATGCTGTACACCACCACCAGGAACAGAATGCTCAGACCCGCGTTGGTGTAGTTGTTCACCACGATATGGTTCATGTTGGCAATCTGCTGCGCGGTTAAATCCGCGCCGCCTGCGGCAATCTTCTCTTTGTACTGGTTAGCCATGAAGAAGAAGCCTTCCAGCTGCGGGTTGGTGCTGAACAGCTTCAGACCCAGCGCCCAGGTGGTGCAGAGCAGCAGCCACAGCGCAGGCACCACGGTAACCCAGATGTATTTGGTACGTTTCATCTTCACGAGGACCACGGTGCCCAGCACCAGGGCCACGGCCGCCAGCATCTGGTTAGAGATACCGAACAGCGGCCACAGGCTCTTCACGCCGCCGAGTGGGTCAACCACGCCCTGATACAGCAGGTAACCCCACAGGCCTACGCAGCCCGCGGTGCCGAGTACGCCCGCCACCAGAGAGTCGGTTTTCTTCAGGAACGGCACGAAGTTACCCAGCAGATCCTGCAGCATGAAGCGGCCCGCACGGGTACCGGCATCCAGCGCGGTGAGGATGAACAGCGCTTCGAACAGAATACCGAAGTGGTACCAGAAGCCCATGTCCGCCCACGGCAGCACTTTGTGGAACACGTGTGCGATACCTACCGCCAGCGTCGGTGCACCACCTGCGCGGTTCAGCACGGACGGTTCGCCGATGTCTTTCGCGGTCTGCATGATCTGCTCAGGCGAAATCACAAAGCCCCAGGAGCTGACGGTCGCCGCCGCGTGTGCGCTGGCCTCTTTCAGCTGCGCCATGATCAGCGCGGTATTTTCGCCGCCCATCTCATGCAGGTTAGGCATGGTGATGCCCAGACCCGCTGGTGGCGTGTTCATCGCGAAGTACAGGCCAGGCTCGATAATCGACGCCGCAACCAGCGCCATGATCGCCACGAAGGACTCCATGAGCATTGCGCCGTAACCGATGAAGCGCGCGTCGGTTTCATTGGCCATCAGCTTCGGCGTGGTGCCGGAGGAGATCAGCGCGTGGAAGCCAGACACGGCACCGCAGGCGATAGTGATAAACAGGAACGGGAACAGGGCGCCTTTCCACAGCGGACCGGTGCCGTCAATGTACTGGGTTACCGCCGGCATTTTCAGCTCAGGGTTGATGATCACAATCCCGATGGCCAGCCCGACGATCACGCCGATTTTCAGGAAGGTCGCCAGGTAGTCGCGCGGAGCCAGAATCAGCCACACCGGCAGCAGGGCAGAAACGAATGCGTAACCGATCAGCGCGAAGGTGATGGTGGTGTCTTTAAAGGTCAGCGCCGGGCCCCAGTACGGGTCGTGCGCAATCACGCCGCCGAAGTAGATGGAGGCGACCAGCAGCACGATACCGATCACCGAGACCTCGCCAACGCGGCCAGGGCGCAGGAAGCGCATGTAGATGCCCATGAACAGCGCAATCGGTACGGTAGAGCAGACGGTGAAGACGCCCCACGGACTTTCGGCCAGCGCTTTCACCACGATCAGCGCCAGCACCGCAAGGATGATGATCATGATCAGGAAGCAGCCAAAGAGGGCGATGGTGCCCGGCACGCGGCCCATCTCTTCTTTGATCATCTCACCCAGCGACGAACCGTTACGGCGCGAGGAGATAAACAGCACCATAAAGTCCTGCACCGCACCCGCCAGCACCACGCCCGCCAGCAGCCAGAGCGTACCCGGCAGGTAGCCCATCTGCGCGGCCAGTACCGGGCCGACCAGCGGGCCAGCGCCTGCGATGGCGGCAAAGTGGTGACCAAACAGCACGTAGCGGTTGGTAGGCACGTAGTTCAGGCCGTCATTGTTAATGACCGCCGGGGTGGCACGCGTCGGGTCGAGCTTCATGACCTTCTGCGCGATGTATAAGCTGTAGTAGCGATAAGCCACAAGGTAGACGGAAACCGACGCGACCACGATCCACAGGGCGCTGACGTGTTCGCCCCGGCGTAATGCGACAACCGCCAGACAGAAAGCACCGAGGATCCCGAGTAAGGCCCAGGGCACGTGCTTCAGTAGTTTTTTAGTATCCATAGTAAGACCTGGTTTTTTATGTAAAGAAAAAAGGGTCAGGGTTCGTTGTGAGGAGGTATTGATTAATGCTGGAGCGATCGTGCCAGATCCCCGCGCGCGTAAAGGACGGTAAATGAATGAGTGGTTGAAAGTGCCGGGTGAGCGGTCAAAGGCGGCGACGAGCGGTTTCGGCGCGCCGCCAGAGGGCGAAATTATGTGATTGAGATCACTTGATTATTCGGGTTGCGCTCTACGGCCAGATAGCTCTCCAGCGTCCTGATGAGTTTCTCCTTCAGCCAGCTCGGTTCCAGGATCTGAATATGGGGGAGCCAGTAGAACAGCAGCGGCAGGATCTGGTTCTCGTGAGCCGCCTGGCAGCGCAGCGTGACGCCGTCCTGCTGCTCCTCCAGCAGCTCCTGTTCCGGCAGAAGATCCCGGCGCAGGAAGTAATGTGAAATATTATCTTTGATGAATATTTTCACCGCGAAAGTATCTTCGGACACCCAGGGATCGAGGCTTTTCTCCAGCAGCTCAAGAACATTTTCTTCGGGAGTGAAGGTCGTTTTCTGAATATCAAACCAGCTAATCTGGCTCAATGAGAAGGATTTCAGCCGGCTATTTTCGGTGGCTTGTAAATACCATATATTTTTTTTGTTAATGAGTTTATAGGGATTAATCAGGCGGGTTTTACCCTTATAAACGATCTGGCAAACATTATGGTTTTTAATCGATTTCTCGATTTTCGTTAAATGACGGCGAATATCGCGTTCTACCGTATGTTCCGCTTCATTGCCAAGAATAAGAATATGGTTTTCGTCTACGCGCGTTTCAAGCTTTTGCCAGAATTCCATATTTCTTTCAGGGAAAAAGCTGTCGGCATTCAGAAAGTTAGCCAGAGTGTGATGCAATCCTTGCCCACCCGGCGATTGTGCGGAATGAATCAGCCGATATAGACCGTTACCGGTATGTTCAACAATGGGCGAGAGGGCATTTAAATCCCGGTAGACGGTGCGTTCGGTAATTTTAAATTTCTCCATTAGCGCACCGCGGTTTACCACACCGTTTAAATGTAGCTCAAGGAGAATATCGACCAGACGTTCAGCCGAGCGGCTCCGCGTCGTTTTAGCCATAAGGTCATCCTGTATATATAGGTATGCGCTGAATGATGCGGGTGCACTGACAGGCGGCGTCAGTATTCAGGCACAGAAAATTTCTCTTATGGGTATATAACGGCGTGATTTAGCGGAAACCTTAGGAGTTTTTGCAGAAAGCGGCGCTGGCCGGAAAAAAGGCCAGCGCGAGGGGGGTCACACGGCGACTTCCGTCTCCAGCATGACCGGGTGGAAGCGGCGCCTGAAGTAGATCAGGCCGTGGCCCGCGTCACTCAGAATGATGTTTTTAATTTCAACCAGATAAACCAGATGCGTGCCGATGGTTTGCACCTGGCTTATTTCGCCTTCAAGGCTGGCCAGCGCGCCCTTGAGTACCGGCTGCGCCAGCGGCCCTTTCTGCCAGCAGGAGAGGGCAAAGCGCTCTTCCATCGTCATACCGGTCATCCCGGCGAAATGGCGCGCCATGATCTCCTGCTCGTGGTTCAGCACGTTAACGCACAGCCTGCCGTTGCCCTGGAATACCGGGTTCATGGCGCTGTTGGCGTTGATGCATACCATGACCGACGGCGGGGTGTCCGTGACCGAGCAGACGGCGGTGGCGGTGATGCCGCAGCGGCCCGCCTCGCCCTCGGTGGTGACCACGTTAACCGCCGCCGACAGGCTACTCATTGCGTCGCGAAAACGCAGGCGTTGTTCATCTGAATGCATTGCAACCTCCCGCTGCGCTATTTCAGCAGCTTGTCCAGCATGTTGATATCGCTGTTGTTGTGCAGGTGCGGCACCGTCCAGCCGTGTTGGTCGTATTCGGACATGCAGCGGTCGACCATCGCCATCATCTTGTCCATATTGCCGGAGCTCTGCGCCTGGCGCAGACACTGCAGGCGAATTTCATCCTGACTGCCGGAGTAGTTAATTTCGTACAGCTCGTGACGGCCGCCAAACTCGCTGCCGATGGCGTCCCACATCAGCTTCAAAATCTTGATGCGTTCGACGTGGTCCATGCCGTTGGAGCCGCGCACGTATTTCGCCAGATACTGGTCGATCTGCGGGTTGTTCAGGTCCCGCGCGCTGGACGGGAGGTAGATCAGCCCGGAGGTGACGTTACGCTCGATGATGTTCTTGATCTTGGCGTAGGCCATCGGGGCCATCACGCGGTAGGTCTGCAACGCCGCGTGATCCGGCAGATACGCACCGTTGACCCACGGGGTGGCTTCGGAGCACATGGAGTCGCTCAGCGCCCAGAACATGTTGCGCCAGGCCACCACTTCGCCGAGATCCGCCTGCACGCCGCGGAACTCCAGGGTGCCGGTACACTCCAGGGATTTCTTCAGCAGGGCGGTGATGAAGTCGAGCTTCACCGCCAGGCGCACGCAGGCCTGCAGCGGGTACATTCGCGCAAAGCCGCCTTCCATCGTCCAGCGGCGGCAGAGGTCGAAATCGCGGTAGATCAGCACGTTTTCCCACGGGATCAGCACGTGATCCATTACCAGAATGGCGTCGTTCTCGTCAAAGCGGCTGGAGAGCGGGTAGTCGTAAGGGGAGCCGGTTGCGCCTGCCACCATCTCGTAGGAGGCGCGGGAGATCAGCTTCACGCCCTCGGCCTCCATCGGCGCGACGAACATCAGCGCGAAGTCTGGGTTTTCGCCCATCACCTGCGCGGAACCGAAGCCGATCATGTTGTAGTGGGTCAGGGCGGAGTTGGTGGCCACCACTTTCGCGCCGCTGACGATAATCCCGGCGTCGGTCTCTTTCTCCAGCTTGATGTAGACGTCTTTTACCTCGTCCGCCGGCTTGTGGCGGTCGATCGGCGGGTTAACGATGGCGTGGTTGAAGTACAGGCCGGTTTCCTGAATACGGGTGTACCAGTTCCGGGCGTTCTGCTCGAACTGGCCGTAGAAGGCCGGGTTGGCGCCCAGCGCGCAGCCGAACGCGGCTTTGTAGTCCGGCGTGCGGCCCATCCAGCCGTAGCTCAGGCGCGACCACTCGGCGATGGCGTCGCGCTGCTGGCGCAGGTCGTCGGCGCTTTTCGCCACGCGGAAGAACTTATGGGTATAGCCGCCGCTGCCGGTGTCGGTGCCCCAGCACAGCGTGTCCTGCATGTCCGGCTTGTGCAGCGCGTCGTACATCTGCGCGATGGAGGCCGCCGCATTGCGAAACGCCGGATGGGTGGTGACGTCTTTGACGCGCTCGCCGTAGATGTAAATCTCACGCCCGTCCTGCAGGCTTTTTAAATACTCTTCACCGGTTAACGGGCGTTTGGCGTCTGCGCGGAACTCTTCATGCTTCATAGGGACCTCGTATCGGAATTGTGTTGTTAAATTTATGTTTTGTTTTTGTTGTTTAATTGAAGCCTGAGAGGGGCGTAACGTGAAGGGACGATTGGGACAACGACGGGTACTTTTCGGGTGGGTTGTGGTTTTGTGATCTGTGCGGCTTTTCGGCGGGTGGCGCTGCGCTTACCCGCCCTACGAACCGTGATGCCTTCAGGAAACCGGTACTTTCTGGGCCCGGTATGCGCTCGGCGAGCACCCCACTAAGCGATTAAAAAAGCGGGCGAAATAGGCCGGATCTTTGAACCCCAGCTGCCAGGCAATCTCGCTGACCGTGCTGTCGGAGAAGAGCAGCAGGCGCCTGGCCTCGCGCAGCTGGCGGTCGAAGATCAGCCGTTTTGGCGGGCGGTTGGCGAAGCGGCGACAGATATCGGTCAGGCGGGATTCGGTCAGGTGCAGCTCGCTGGCGTATTCCGGCACCGTCCAGTGCTGGTGGTAGTGGGTGTCGATCAGCTGGGTAAACCGCTGGAACAGCTTCAGCTCGCCGCGCATGCCGCCTGACGCGTGGTCGTCGAGCTTCGCGTTGCGCAGCAGCAGGGTGAACACCGCCTGGGCCAGAAGGACCAGCGTATGCTCGCGCCCGGGCAGCTGCTCCGTGGATTCCCGGGCAATCAGCTGCCAGTAGTGCTTCAGCGCCGCCAGCTCGTCCGGCCTGTCGGCAAGCGAAAGGCAGATCCCCGGCAGGCCAAACGCCTCCCGCGTGCCGGGGTAGAGCACCTCCAGCAGCGGCCAGATCAGATCCTCGCGCACCGTCAGCACGTGTCCGTCGCTGTCGGATTCGGTGATAAACGCGTGCGGCACCGACGGCGGCGTGAGGACGAACAGCGGGGCCTGCACCGAATAGCGGTGATCGTCGAGCTGGAGCTCAATCTGCCCGGTATCGAGAAAGTGCATCTGAAAATACTGGTCGTGACGATGCGCCTGCATGTCGCGGCCAAAAAAGGCCGCCATGCGGGCGAACGACTGGTAGTGCACATCGTCGGTGCCCAGACTTTCGTCGTACTCCTTGCTGATATCAATGTTGGCGATAGGGCTCTGGCACACGATCGTTCCTCTGTTGATCCCGCTGCGTCATCGGGATACGCGTCAGCACCAGCGCGCCGACCACCAGCAGCCCGGCCACAAACCACAGCCCCGAGCTGAAGCTGCCGGTCGCGTCGCGCAGGATCCCAATCAGCAGCGGGCTGACGGCGGAGCCGACGTTGCCGATGGCGTTGATCACCGCCAGCGCCACCGCGCGGGACTGCAGGCTAATCACCCGATCCGGCGTGGTCCAGAATATCGCCATGGCGGTAAACGATCCGGTTGAGGCCATGATGATGCCAAGCAACTGGATCAGGCTGTGGTTCGTCGCGGAGGCCAGCATCCATCCCGCCGCGGCGAACAGGTACGGCAGGATGGTGTGCTTTTTTCGCTCTTTCAGCCTGTCGGAGCGGCGGCTCCACCAGATCATCCCGAGGATGGTGCAGAACTGCGGGATCGCCGCCAGCAGGCCGATGACGATGTTGCTGCTCCCCGTGTTAAAGCTTTGCAGGATCTGCGGGGTCCAGATGTTGATCGCGCTCAGCGTATTGGTCAGGCAGAAGTAGGCCAGCGTGTAGAGCAGTACCGCGGGGGTCAGCACCTCGCGCAGCGTCGAGCGCGGCGTGACGGATTGGGCAATGGCAACCTCCTGCTCGCGGGCGATCATCGTTTTGAGCGCCTGCTTTTCGTCCTCATCCAGCCAGGTGGCCTGGTCCGGCGTGTCGTTGAGGTAAAACCAGGTCACCACGCCGAGCACCACCGACGGCAGCCCTTCCAGCAGGAACAGCCACTGCCAGCCCTTGAGGTTCCACAGTCCGTCCATCGCCAGAATGTACCCGGAGAGGATCGAGCCGAGCATCATGGTCACCGGCATGGCGATCATAAACAGCGCGTTGGCGCGGGCGCGGTGATAGGCCGGGAACCACCAGGTGAGATAGACCAGAATACCCGGCAGGAAGCCGGCTTCGGCAATGCCCACCAGCATGCGCAGAACGTAGAGGGTTTCGGGGCTGGTGGCGAACATGGTGCAGGTGGAGGCAATACCCCACACTACCATGATCCCGGCGATCCAGCGGCGCGCGCCGATCTTCGCCAGCATGATGTTGCTCGGGATCCCGCACAGCACGTAGGTGACGTAAAAGAGCGTCGCGGCCAGGCCAAACATGGTTGACGTGAGGCCCAGATCTTTGCCCATCGTCAGCCCTGCAAAGCCGATATTGATGCGATCGAGAAACGAAAAGACAAACAGGATAAAGAGAAAGACGATCAGGCGTCGGAACAGCTTGTTAATGGCGCGATGTTCAACAGCTTTATTATCATGGGTTTGCAGGGTAGAGGTCGTCATGGTGCGCTCCAGATCTTACGTTTAGTAGACGGATTTATTGTTATTAACTGACGTAACCGGTTTTTCGATAAAGCGTGCCGCCAGCGCTTCCGCGCCGCGGGCGAGCAGGGTCGTGTCGACCCCGACGGCGACAAACCGCGCGCCGAGTTCAAGATAGCGTTTTGCCAGCTGCTCGTTCGCCATCAGGATGCCGGGGGCTTTACCCGCAGCGCGTATCTGTGCGATCGCCTGTTCAATGGCGGCCTGCACCTCCGGGTGCTGCGGATTGCCGGCAAAGCCCATGTCGGCGCTCAGATCCGCCGGGCCGATAAACACGCCGTCGACGCCGTCCACGTCCAGGATCTGCGGCAGGTTTTTCAGCGCCTCGCGGGTTTCGATCTGCACCAGCACGCACATGGCGTCGTTGGCCTGCTGCAGGTAATCGGGAATGCGGTTCCAGCGCGAGGCGCGCGCCAGGGCGCTGCCGACGCCGCGAATGCCCGCGGGCGGGTAGCGGGTGGCACGTACCGCCTGCCGCGCTTCGTCGGCGTTTTGCACCATCGGCACCAGCAGAGTTTGTGCGCCCACGTCCAGCAGCTGTTTGATCTGCACCGGGTCGTTCCACGCCGGGCGGACCACCGGCTGGCTGGGATAAGGGGCGATGGCCTGCAGCTGGGTCAGGACGGTCTGCACGCTGTTCGGCGCGTGCTCGCCGTCGATCAGCAGCCAGTCGAAGCCTGCTCCGGCCAGCAGCTCCGCGCTGTAGCTGCTGGTCAGCCCCAGCCATATGCCAATTTGCGGGCGGCCCGCCTGCAGCGCCGCTTTGAATGCGTTTTGCATGGTTATCTCCTAGACAAAGCGGCAGCTGATGGAGCCCAAGTTGCCGTAGTCGACGTGGAAGGTGTCGCCTCTGCTGGCGGGCACCGGGCGGGTAAACGAGCCGCCGAGAACGATCTGGCCAGGCTCAAGCTGCACGTCGTACGGGGCGAGCTTGTTTGCCAGCCATGCCACGCCGTTGGCCGGGTGGTTCAGGACGCCTGCGGCGACGCCGGTCTCTTCGATCACGCCGTTGCGGTAGAGCAGGGCGGAGATCCAGCGCAGGTCCAGCTCGTCGGGCTTAATCGGACGGCCGCCGAGGATCACGCCCGCGTTGGCGGCGTTATCGGAGATGGTGTCGAACACCTTGCGCGGGCGCTGGGTGTCCGGGTCGACGTTGTGGCAGCGGGCGTCGATCAGCTCCAGCGCGGGGATCACATAGTCCGTGGCGTTGTAGACGTCGAAGATCGTGCAGTTCGGGCCGCGCAGCGGTTTTGCCAGCACGAACGCCAGCTCCACTTCAATGCGCGGGACGATAAAGCGGTCAACCTGGATGTCGCTGCCGTCGTGGAAGAACATGTCGTCCAGCAGCGCGCCGTAGTCCGGCTCGCTAATCTGCGAGCTGGCCTGCATCGCTTTGGACGTCAGGCCGATCTTGTGGCCCTTCAGCACGCGGCCTTCGGCGATCTTCAGGCTGACCCATTCGCGCTGGACGGCGTAGGCGTCGTCGATAGTGATCGTCGGGTAGTCGAGGGAGATCTGGCGGATCTGCTCCCGGGACTGCTCCGCCTGATGCAGACGATGGGCGATCAGGGTATGGGTGTGTTTATCGAGCATGGCGTATCCTTTATGCGGCTGTTGCCGGGTGGCGCTGCGCTTACCCGGCCTACGTTCGAGCCGTTGTAGGTCCGGTAAGCGAAGCGCCACCCGGCGGAAAAGATGTCTATTTAAACAACGCGTGCACGTTGTTTTGTTTGTAATTGAGCGTCGGGTGCAGCTCGTCCAGCTCAAACGACAGCGCCAGATAGCGACTCGCCATCAGCGCCGCGAAGTGCGTTTTAATCAGCGCAAACAGCATTTCACCGACCTCTTCCCGGCTCTCCAGACTGCGCCCCGCGCCAATCTTCAGCGTCATATGGACAAAGGCGTAATCGTGCTTGCCGTCGGCCATCTGCCAGGTGTCCAGCCAGTGGGCGCGGCTGCGGATACCGCCGATAGGGAAGATGCCCGTGGCGGCGAGCGCCTCGTTCACTTTGGCGAACAGCCCCGGCAGGTCGGCCTGCTCGCGGATGTTGTCGGTACATTCAGCAATAAAGTGCGGCATGGTGGCTCCTTAGGCGGGCAGCGGGAAAACGGCGTTGACCTGGCCGGTGCCGGAGCTGGCGAACAGCTCGGTGAGAAACTCCACCTTGCCGTCGTATTTGTCCCAGCCGAGCATGCCCAGCAGCATCACCGTGTCGTGCATGTTGCCCTCGCCGTAGCAGTAGTCGGCGTACTCCGGCAGCATGCTGCAGAATTCTTTGAACTGCCCCTCGCGCCACAGCTTCACCACGCGCTCGTCCATCTGGCGGTCGAACTCCCGGGTGTAGCTGTTCATCCCTTCTTCCGCGCGCTGGTCGTCGATAAAGCGGTGCGACAGCGAGCCGCTGGCGAGTACCGCCACGGTGCCGTCATATTTTTCGATGGCGCTGACGATGGCCTCGCCCAGCCTGCGGCTGTCGGCGAAGTCGTGAACCGTGCAGAACGCCGAGATGGAGACCACCTTGAAGTGCTTATCCGCGTTCATGTAGCGCATTGGCACCAGCGTGCCGTACTCAAGCTTGAGGCTCGGAATGTTGTGCGCTTTGGCGCGCACGCCACGCTTCACCGCCTCGTCGGCGATCAGCTGGCCGAGTTCCGGATTGCCGTCGTAGTCGTAGGTCATGTCGCGGATAAAGTGCGGCAGCTCGTTGCTGGTGTAGACGCCCGAAAAATGGTCCGCACAGTTGATGTGATACGCGCTGTTCACCAGCCAGTGGGTGTCGAAGACGATAATGGTGTCGACGCCCAGCTCCCGGCAGCGCTTGCTGATCTCTTTGTGTCCGTCGATGGCGCCCTGGCGGCAGCCGTGGTTTTTGCCCGGCAGTTCGGAGAGATACATCGACGGCACGTGGGTGATTTTTGCCGCTAACGCTAATTTGCCCATTTTCAGATCCCCCACTTTGGAATCGGATGGTCGCCCATGGAGATGCAGACGTTCTTCATCTCCGCGAATACCTCGAAGCTGTACTCGCCGCCCTCGCGGCCGGTGCCGGAGGCCTTCACGCCGCCAAACGGCTGGCGCAGGTCGCGCACGTTCTGGGTGTTGACGAACACCATGCCCGCTTCGATATTGCGCGCCAGGCGCAGCACTTTGCTGACGTCCTGGGTCCAGATGTATGACGCCAGGCCGTACTCCACGTCGTTGGCCAGGCGCAGCCCTTCCGCTTCGTCCTTAAACGGCAGCAGGCAGGCCACCGGCCCGAAGATCTCCTCCTGCGCCACGCGCATGCGGTTATCAACATCCGCCAGCACGGTCGGGCGCAGGAAGTTGCCGCCCTTCAGGTGCGCAGGCAGATCGGTCGGTTTGTCCGGGCCGCCCGCCAGCAGGGTTGCGCCTTCCTCGATGCCGAGGCGGATATAGCCGGAGACCTTTTCCCAGTGCTGTTGGCTGATGAGCGCGCCAATCTGGGTGTTCGGATCGGTCGGGTCGCCCACGCGCAGGCGGTTGGCGCGCTCGGCAAAGCGCTTGACGAATTCCGGGTAGATGCTCTGCTGGATAAAGATGCGCGAGCCCGCGGTGCAGCGCTCGCCGTTGATGGAGAAGATGGTGAACAGGGCGGCGTCCAGCGCGCGCTCGATATCCGCGTCTTCAAAAATCAGTACCGGGGATTTGCCGCCCAGCTCCATGGAGTACTTCTTCAGCCCGGCGTTTTTCATGATGTTGCGCCCGGTGGCGGTGCCGCCGGTGAAGGAGACGGCGCGCACGTCGTGATGCCGCACCAGCGCATCGCCTGCCGTCGCGCCGTAGCCCTGCACCACGTTGAGCACGCCCGCCGGAATACCCGCCTCCAGGGCGAGCTCGCCCAGACGGTCGGCGGTCAGCGGGGAGAGCTCGGACATCTTCAGCACCGCGGTATTGCCTAAGGCCAGACAGGGCGCGACCTTCCAGGTGGCGGTCATAAACGGCACGTTCCACGGCGACACCAGCGCGCAGACGCCCACCGGCTGCACCAGGGTGTAGTTGAGCATCTTGTCGTCGACCGGGTAGGTCTTGCCGTTCATCTGCTGGCACACCTCGGCGAAGAATTCGAAGTTGTGCGAGGCGCGCGGAATGAGCACGTTTTTGGTCTGGTGGATCGGCAGCCCGGTGTCGGCGGTTTCCATGGCGGCGATCTCCGGCACGTTCTGGTCGATCAGGTCGCCCAGGCGGCGCATCAGGCGCGCGCGCTCCTTCATCGGCAGGTTGGCCCACTTCGGAAACGCCTCTTTGGCGGCGGCAACGGCCTGATGGATTTCGGCTTCGCCGCCGGAGGCCACTTCTGCGAGGACCTCGCCGGAGGCCGGGTTAGTGGTGTGGAAGTAGTCGCTGCCCGCGACGTTTTTACCGTTGATCCAATGGTTAATCTTTTTCATTTTGCCGTCTCCTCACTCACAATTCGATTCACCAGGCGTCCCACGCCTTCCACTTCCACCACCACCTCATCGCCCGGCACCACGTCGGAGAGCCCCTTCGGCGTGCCGGTGGCAATCATGTCGCCCGGCTGCAGGGTCATAAAGTCGCTCAGGTAGGCGATCAGGTACGGGATGCTGAAGATCAGATCCGCCGTGGTGCCTTCCTGGCGCAGCTCACCGTTAACGAAGGTGCGCAGGGCGAGGTTGTGCGGGTCGGGAATGGCCTCTTTTGGCACGATGTTGGGGGAAATGGGGGTCAGCCCGTCGCGGCTTTTCACCCGCAGGTTCGGGCGGTAGTAGTTTTCGAGATAGTCGCGAATGGCGTAGTCGTTGCAGACCGTATAGCCCGCAACATAGTCCATCGCCTCGGCTTCGCTCACCTTGCGGGCCGTTTTGCCGATGACCACCACCAGCTCCGCTTCATAGTGCATGTACTCGACGTTGTTCGGGCGCACCGAGGTCTGGTTGTCGCCGTTGAAGGTGTTCGGCGCTTTGATAAAGACCAGCGGCTCGGTGGGCGGCTTGAAGTCCAGCTCGCTGGCGTGATCGGCATAGTTCAGGCCGAGGGCAAACAGCGTGGCGTGCGGCGGCGTGCGGTGCGTGCTAGCGACGTCGCGCTCGTCCACCACCGGGTTTTCCAGCGGTGGAAATCCTTCCGCCAGAATACGTACCCGATCGCCCGGGCGGATCTCAACGCGGCTGTGCGGGGTACCGAGCAGGATCGCATCGCCGGGATTAAGGGTGGCGAACTCGCTCAGGGTGCTCAGCAGTTCGGCAGCGTTACGCTGCAGATCGGCGGTGTTCCAGTGGTCCGCTTCGCGGCCGTTGATCTCGGTGATGATGGTCAGGCTATCCACGTTATCAACGGCGACCGGTTCGCCGAGCGGGCAAAATCCGTCGCGGCATTTGGCCTTGATGGCCGGACGGTAGAAGCTCTCTTCCGGCAGGCTCACCTCGTTGGCCAGCGCATATCCGGCGATGTACGCCGCGGCGTCCTCCACGCGTACCTTACTGGCGGTTTTACCCACCACCAGCGCTACCGTGGCGCCGCTCAGCACCGTTTCCCCCTGCGGGAACGGAATGGGCTCGCCCGCGCGAATCACGGTGTTATGCGGTTTGATAAACCACACCGCCGTTTTCGGCGGCGTGTTGTAGGGGGCTTTTTCAAACGCCTCTCGCCAGGCTTCGCGCTGGCTCTGATGGTTGAGGGCGACGGCAAAGACGGTACCTTTCATTCACATACTCCTCAGGCCGGAGGTCCGGTTTGGATTTCATTAATATGTTAATGATTTGGTTTTATGCTTTTGCTGATTATTTCGCAATCAGAAGTGAAAGATTTGTGATATGAATAACAATAAATTTACATATTGGTTTTTATTGGTATTAAAATCAGAGTGTTAATAAACTTAATGGGTTTCTGTTAGACTTTTTGACGGAAAACGTGTTTTTTATAAAAGCATCTTTTATGAATTGTTTACGTGTTAATGATGTGAAGGGGAGAGGCTATGCATGATTCATTAACCATCGCGCTGCTGCAGGCGCGGGAAGCGGCGATGTCCTACTTCCGACCGATCGTGAAGCGCCATAACCTGACCGAGCAGCAGTGGCGCATTGTGCGCGTGCTGGCTGAACATCCGTCGATGGATTTTCACGATCTGGCGTTTCGCACCTGTATTTTGCGCCCGAGCCTCACCGGCATTCTGACGCGCATGGAGCGCGACGGTCTGGTGCTGCGCTTAAAGCCGCTGAACGACCAGCGCAAGCTGTACGTCTCGCTGACCAAAGAGGGCAATGCGCTGTATGAGCACGCCCAGGCGCAGGTGGAGGAGGCGTATCAGCAGATTGAGGCGGAATATACGCCGGAGAAGATGAAACAGCTGACGGCGCTGCTGGAAGAGTTTATTGAACTCGGAAACCGACATAACGCAGCGCGGGAAGAAGAGTAAAAACCACAAATTTCAGGATGAATTTCGTAAAGTTTTCCCTTTCCAGGCCGAAAATTCTGTATCTGTCTGAGGAAAGAGAAAACATGTTAAACCGTATCAAGATTGTCACCAGCTTAATGCTGGTTTTAGCGATATTTGGCCTTTTACAACTCACATCCGGTGGTCTTTTCTTTAATGCTCTGAAGAATGACAAAGAGAATTTCACCGTCCTGCAAACCATTCGCCAGCAACAGTCCACGCTGAACGGCAGCTGGGTTGCGTTGCTGCAAACCCGTAATACCCTGAACCGCGCGGGTATCCGCTACATGATGGATCAGAGCAATATCGGTAGCGGCGCGACCGTGAACGATTTGATGCAAATCGCGTCTGCGTCTCTGAAGCAGGCGGAAAAAAACTGGGCTGCCTACGAAGCCCTGCCGCGCGATCCGCGTCAAAGCGATGCGGATGCCATGGAGATCAAGCGTAACTATGATATTTACCACGGCGCGCTGGCGGAGCTGATCCAGCTGCTGGGCGCGGGCAAAATCAACGCCTTCTTCGACCAGCCAACCCAGAGTTACCAGGACGGTTTTGAGAAGCAGTACGTGAGCTACCTGCAGCAGAACGACAAGCTGTACCAGATGGCGGTCGAAGACAGCAACAGCTCCTACAGCCAGGCTATCTGGGTGCTGATCGGCGTCCTGATTGCCGTGCTGGTGGTGATTGTGGCCGTCTGGCTCAACATCAAGCAGACGCTGATCTCCCCGCTGAATCGTCTGATCGACAACATTCGCCATATCGCCAGCGGCGACCTGGTGAAGCGCATTGAGGTTCAGGGCACCAACGAGATGGGTGAACTGGCCGACTCGCTGCGTCATATGCAGGGCGAACTGGTGCGTACCGTTGGTGACGTGCGTAACGGCGCGAATGCGATCCACAGCGGCGCGAGTGAAATCGCGATGGGCAACAACGACCTCTCCTCCCGTACTGAACAGCAGGCCGCTTCCCTGGAAGAGACCGCTGCCAGCATGGAGCAGCTGACGGCGACCGTTAAGCAGAACGCCGAGAACGCCCGTCAGGCGAGCCATCTTGCGCTGAGCGCCTCTGAAACCGCGCAGAAAGGCGGCAAAGTGGTGGACAACGTGGTGCAGACCATGCGCGATATCGCGGGCAGTTCGCAGAAAATCGCCGACATTATCAGCGTGATCGACGGCATTGCTTTCCAGACCAACATCCTGGCACTGAACGCGGCGGTAGAAGCGGCGCGTGCGGGCGAGCAGGGCCGTGGTTTTGCGGTGGTGGCAGGTGAAGTGCGTAACCTGGCCCAGCGCAGCGCCCAGGCGGCACGCGAGATCAAGAGCCTGATCGAAGACTCCGTGGGTCGCGTGGAAGTGGGTTCAACGCTGGTCGAAAGCGCCGGTGAAACCATGGGTGAGATCGTGAATGCGGTCACCCGCGTCACGGACATCATGGGTGAAATCGCCTCTGCGTCTGACGAGCAGAGCCGCGGTATCGACCAGGTCGGTCTGGCGGTGGCAGAGATGGATCGCGTGACCCAGCAGAACGCCTCGCTGGTGGAAGAGTCTGCCGCAGCGGCAGTCGCACTGGAAGAGCAGGCAAGCCGTCTGACGCAGGCCGTGGCGGTGTTCCGCATTCAGCAGGAGCAGATGAAAGCGCGTGAGTTCGCTTCTGCGAAAACCGTTGCAGCACCGGCGATGGCGCGTAAAACGGTTACCGCTGATGCTGGTGATAACTGGGAAACGTTCTAACGCCGTATGTTGTGCCGGGTGGCGGCTGCGCCTTACCCGGCCTACGGTTCGTGGTTTTGTAGGCCCGGTAAGCGCAGCGCCACCGGGCGATATTACAGAGGCAGGCGCATGGCGCAGCGCGTTTCATACGCGAAACCGTGCGCCGTCTCTTCTTCCCTTTTCTGACGCAGTTCAGGCGTCAGCGTCGTCATTTTTTCAAACCCCAGCCGCGCATAGAACGGCGCATTCCACGGGACGTTCCTGAACGTCGTCAGCGTCAGCGCTGTCAGCCCCTTTCTGCGGGCATGGTCTGCCACGCAGGCGATGAGCTGCCTGCCGATCCCTTTTCCCTGCCAGTCCAGATCAACCGAGAGTTCGACAATAAACAGTGAAGACGGATGGGCTTCGGCAAGGATAAACCCGACGGGCTGGTCGTTTGCCAGCGCCAACCAGCTTAACCCGCGTTCGACATAGCCGAGGTGTTGCTCAGCGGAAATGACCTCGTCATCGGCAAGCCAGGCGAGTGCCGGGAAGTCACGGAAGCGCCCGGCCGCCGCGCGTTCAATGGCGGGCAGGGCGGCAATGTCGTTGAGGGTGGTGGGGCGAATGCGAAGAGTCATGGCGACAAGTATAGCCTGACCCGTCGACATTATTCCGAGCAGATCAGCACCGGCGAATAAAAATTGCTGATCACCAGCGCGTCTTCCGGCGTGCGCTCGATCGTCAGAAGCCTTTTATTGCCCAGCGTCAGGCCGGCAACGTATTTTTCAAAGACCCCGGGCGGCATGGCGTCATGGCTAAAACGCTCCACTTTTTGAATAGCGATCTCATACAGTTCGCCCTCCACGTGACGCCATTTAAACATCTCCTGGCGGGAAACCTCCCAGCTGCGTGGGGCATTCACCACGCTGCCGTTAACCGTGATGTACCCGGTTTTGTCGGGATGAAAACGCATAATGATCTCACCGTCAAAGGTGAAATCGTGGTTGTCGCGCCGGTCGGAAAAGGTCAGGTTTCCGTCGCAGGCCACCGACAGCGGGGGCGTGTGAAAGTACCACGCCAGCACGGTGCCCAGCAGCAGCAGGTTGAGGATCAGGATTAGCCAAACTTTTTTGTGTCTCATCATCACCACTCGTAATAGTAAAGCGTACGACAGGCGCTGGCTTTACCCTGCGTGAGGGAACATTGGGAGAGCACCAGCCGCCCTTCGTGGCCGTAGAAAAGCGTTCTCTGAATGTGCATGTAGAAAATTGAATTTTTCAGGCACGGAAGATGGCCGTCCTTCTGAAGCGTTTGCGCCAGCGTTATTGCCTTCCCGTGAAATACGTCCGCCAGCGGCGTAAAGGTGTAGACCGGGCAGGTGCCGATATGCGTCAGCAGATGGATCTCCCTTTGTGAATTTTCTGGCTTGGTTAGCGCGATCCAGAGGCATAGCGCAACGACGACCAGCGTGAGCGCGCCGCAGAACAGCCATTCCGGGCGAACGCGCCATGCAGGTTTCGCCGTTTCGGCGGTCGGCGGGGCCTCCTCCAGCGGAGTGACCGTAACGTCCGCGCTGAGCATAAAGCCCGTTTTCGGTACGGTAACGATAAGCAGCGCGTCGGGAAGCAGGGCCGCGAGCAGCTTGCGCAGAATGCTGATGTACTGGTTTAAGGAGTTGTTAGACCCCTGAAGCCCTCGCCGATCCCAGACTTCCTGGAGAAAGGTTTCCCGTTCAACCACGTTCCCATGATGCTGAACCAGCAGCTTCATGATGGTATTGGCCGTACAGGTGAGGAGCTGCGCATCCTCATCCGGCGCATTGATAAGAGAAACAGAACCGTCCTCGTCGTTATAGACGATGGCGTCAGCAAGCAGGTATTTCATAAGTTGTTGTAATAAAAACAGAGATAAAAAATAAAAAGAGAAGGTCTACGCCTTCTGGGCTGCATTGCTGGCTATTTTAACGCCACTGTTACCGATAACATTGATCCAGACAGGATTTTGGGTGGTTTAATAAGTCAGCGTGATAATCACGTCATCAATAAATTCCCCGGTACCGGTTAGCGGCTGTGCCGGGACCTCGCCGTAAACGGTGTAGTTCTGGGTGCCGCCAGCGGGATTGGTGACCTGCAGCGCATCGCCGCTGCTTTGATCTCCCCAGCGTTGCGTGGCCGCCTCATCCTGCCAGAGCCCGTAGCGCAGGCACTGGCCCTCGTTGTTGCAGAGCTGCCGCTGATTACCGCTGGCATGGTTGCCTTTGCCCATGGCAAGGGTGAATGCGGTTCCAGCCGGGCAGCGCGTGGTCAGGGTGGCGGTGGAACGCGTCGGACGCAGGGTCGCGGTACTGGTCAGGGTGCCGAAGTTAAGGGGCGTCACGCGCTCGATGTAGCATCCCTGGCTGATTTCGGCCTGCGCGCTGGTGCCGCCCTGCACCTGCTCCCCCTCTGCGGAACCGTCCGAGCAGTTTTGCAGGGCATCCTGACGCAGGGCGCTGTGCCAGGCGATGCGCAGATTCATGTTGTAGTTGTAATAGTGGTAGGCCGGAAGCTGGCTTTGCCCTGCCGGAATGGTAGCGATAAGCGGAAAGGTACCGCTGACGTTGGCATTGCTTTGCGCGGCCAGAGTCTGCTGAATCAGGTTCCCGCTGCTGGCAGGCCCCAGCTCCTGAGATCGCGCTGCACCGTTCAGCAGGCGGAAGAGGAGGGTGTACTGTTTTCCCTCCTGATCCCCCGGCGAGATCATCTCAAAGGGCGGGGCGTCTACGCTGCTCAGGCAGACGTTGAGATATTCCGTCCTGCCCTCGTTGTCGGCCTGGCAGCTAAACTTGACCTCGGTGTTGACGGAGGTGGTATTGCCCGCCACGACGTTGCCAAAGTTAATGGCGGGCATGGAGGTTATCCAGCAGGCTGCCGCCATCGCCTTTACGGACAGGACGAGCAGCAATAATAACGGCGCTCTTAATGACACAGTTGTTCTCCCATATTCTGTATAGATGACGCGGTACGGGGCGCCGGAAGCGCGACCCGGCACTCTCCCTCACCGGTCTTCACCACCAGTTCACCCGGCAGGGGCGGATCTTCAAGCCAGATAAAGCCATCGCGGCCCACGATGGTGGCACCCTGCGGCGTTGACACGACGCTGCCCAGCGGGAGCGGCCTGCGGCGGCTGTCGACCAGCCGGGCCTGAACCGTGACGGCGTGATGGACGTTAAAATCGACTTTGACCGCGCTGTTGTTGCCCGGCCTGGCATGCATGTCGGTGACGGGGGCGATCACATCGGCAGGCAGATCGAGCGGGTTAATGCTGACTTTGCTGTTGTGGTAGCGCGGCAGGTCGGTCAGCAGGAGATAACCGTCCTCATCCGTTTCACCGGCCGGGCGGTTTTCCAGCATCACCGGTACGTGCCCAATACCGTGCGTGGAGACCAGCGCCATGCCCTGCTGGATGTAGCGCAGCGCGTGCAGGCTGCCGTCGAGCAGCGTCAGGCTACCTTCGGCGGAGGCGTACTGGTTGCCCTGGCTGGCACCTTGCTGCAGCCCAACGTGCCATTCGCCCGCGCGGCCCAGATAGCCTACGTCCGCATATTTTTCACGTCGTTCGCCAAAGCCCTGGCCCAACTCCCATGACCAGCCGCCGGCCTCATCGTCCGGCTGGTGGCGGTAATCCATGCGCGGCGTATCCCGGCTGGCCTGAGCGGAGAGCGTGTCCTCGCGACCCAATGGGACGGAAAACAGCAGCTGAACGTGACTCGACGCATCCGTAAACGAGCGGGTGTAGCTCAGCGTGGTGGAGATGTGTGCCGGCAGCGACACCGACCAGGAGGCGTTGAGGTAGCGCTCTGTGCTGCCCTGAATGTTCTGCTGTACCCAGCCCGCGCCCACGGTACCGAAATGGGGGATGGACTGGCTTACCCACACGCTGTCGCTGCGCCTGACGGGCGCGGCACCGCTCATGCGGGCGTTGTCGGCGAAATCCGCTTCGGTACGGACGGTGCTGGCAGAAATGCCCGTTCCTCTGCCGTTCCACTGCCAGCCGAGGCCCCACTGAACGCCCTGACCGTAAGGGCTGTCGCTCACGGCAACGTGCTGGCTGACCACCCCTACGGCGGGAGAGACCAGCCAGTCAGCACCCGTGCCCACGTTGTGCAGCCTGCGCTGCTGCTCCGTATGCAGCGCCAGCGTCAGGTGATTATTCACCCCATAGCGCCAGCCTGCGTCCAGCAGCGGCGAGGCGGCATAGTCGTCGGAATGCAGGGCGTAGTTTTCGCGCATCCAGCCGATGTCCAGCGAACCGCTGCTGAGCCCTTCCGCCAGCATGCCCGGCGCGCCGTAGAGATCGAGCTGTACGGTGCGACGCTGGCCGTTGATATCGGTAATCACCACCTCCGCCTGCCCGCTTCCGGTGAAGGAGGGCAGGGTATCCAGCAGAAAGTCACCCGGCGTGACGCGCTGGCTGCTCTGCTTAAGGCCGTCGATATACAAATCGACCGTGGAAGGCAGTACGGCCGTGTCGCTGTAGCGGCTGCGCGGTTCGGTATTGAGTTGCGGATTGAGCTCAAAATTACGTGCCCAGTGCAGCCCGCCAAAGCGCACCTGTCGGCTCCAGCGGGTGCCGGTGGTGATGCTGTCGCCCAGCGCCAGCGTGGTCAGCGAGTCGGTGTTGTCCCACTGCCAGCGGGTTTCGAGACGCGTGTGGGTCGGTCGACCGGCGCTGTTTTCCTCCCCGGCATGGCTTGAGAAACTGCTGCTGAACGTTCCGGGTAATCCTCCGGATGCGGTCAGCATGGTCTGGGCGTTGAGCTGGCGCTTCCCCTGCGCATCGCTGGCGTAGAGCGCGTATCCGAGCGTATAGGCGCTGACGGGTTGCGCATCAGGGTAGCGATACATCGGCGCGGGCTTTGAGGCGGTGAGATGCTGCTGGCCCTCGAGCGCCTCTGCCTCAGCGGTAATCGACACCTGCTGGGACAGCACGTCGAGATTAACCTTCATGCCCGGCAGGGACGTCAGCTCAACCCATTCGGCGCGATCGTCCGGGGCGTGAAGCCCCAGCTTTTTCATGTCGCTGCGGCTTATCCATAACGCATTATTCACCACCCGGCAGGCCCAGAGCTCGCCTCGCGGGGCGTGGTTTACGGTAATGGCCAGCCATTGTACGGTGTCGGCGGGTTCAGTCCGGGCTGACAGCATGAGCGGTAGCCAAAACAGGAGCGCGAGAAGCGAGCGGGCGCAGGGGTATCTGGCTGGCATGGTGGTCATCATTGAGATAGACGCGCAGCGTGCTGAGCGCGTGACGTGAAGCGTGTTTAAGCGGCAAAAGGGCGGTTTGTCCCGGGAGCACATAGCCCGCCAGGCCTTTAATCGACCCTACAACCTGCCCATCGGCCGTCAGGGCTTCAAGGTGGCTGAGACGGATGTGGCGGTTTCCGGCATTAAAGCAGCGAAGGGTGGCCGGTATTTCAGACTGCTCACAGCTCAGGGCATCGTGGCTGACGGGCGCGCTCTGGTTCCCGGCAATAAACACCGGAATCGAGTAGCGCAGCAGGAAGTGCACCGCGGTGGGATTGGCGGCACGGGACGTGGCGTCCGGCAGTTCGTCGATAACCAGCCGGTAACTTTGCTCCTGTGCACGGATGCCGGGCTGCATGACGATAATACGCACCAGCTGCTGCTGGCCCGGCGCCAGTGATGTCATCGCCGGGCTGCTGACCACCTCCCCGGTGGCCACCAGAACATCTTTACCGTTTTTTTGCGTCCATTCGTACACCCGAATCTGCGCATGGATGGCCGCTTTCCCACTGTTAGTGAGATAGATAGCCGCTGCCCGCTGGTCGCTCTGCAGATCGAGCGTTACCGGGGCCACCTGAAGCGTGGCGGCCAGCGCGTAGCGTGACAGCAGCGCCAGCATCATGAGCCACAGAATGAAGCAGGAAAGATAGCGACGCACGATCAGTACTCCAGTTTTAACGTGATATCGTCGCTGTAGGTACCTGCCTGGGCGGTTGTCAGCGCCCCGGCGTCAATCACGCCATACAGCGTTTCTTCCTGTTCCGCACCGTTGCCGGTATCGTCCAGCCCATTCGTGCCGGTGATTTGCGTCTGTTTGCCTTCGTCAGCAAAGAGCTTCCACGCAATCTTCTGCGCGCCCGTGTCGCCGTTTTCCGGCTTCAGCCAGAAGGTTCCATTTTCGCCGTCGTTGCTGGTGGCGGTCAGAGTGAACGGCGTGCCGTTGGTGCAGACGATATCGACCTGCGTTTTGGCCTGGATTTCGCTCGACTCATCGGAGCCGTGACGCGAGAAGTTGAGGTCGTTGGCTTTGAGGGTGCACGACTTCACGACCTCAAGTGATACGTGCATCGTCGCGCTTGCGGTGCTGTCTGCGGCGATCGCAGCAGCAGGAAGCAGGAGAACGGAACAACATACAACGGTGGGAATAATTTTCATGATCTTATTTCCTGACGTGAGTAACAGTGCAATTACAAAGCGAATGACTGAGCGTCCAGCAGGCAGCGTTTTTGATGGAATGCCGCCAGGTTGTGGCAGCAACAAGTGGGGCAAGGCCATAAACAGGCATTGCCGCGCAGAACGATGACCATATCGCCAGCATTCGGAATGAGAGGGGGCATTTTCTGCCCCACAGATAGCCCTGGCCGTAATCGGCCGCGCTGGCGCGGGCCAGTGCGAAATCACCTGCGGTTTCAATGCCTTCGATCAGCACCTTGCTGGCGACGCGCTTGCACTGGCGGGTGAGATGCAGAAACTTCGCCTGCTCGGTCCGTCCGTTCCAGAAGGTATGTTTGTCAATTTTGATGCCGCAGAAGCGGATCTGGCTGGTCAGAAGTTCGGGAAGAAGTTCTTCGCAAACATCGTCTGCCCACACTTCTATCCCCCACTGATGGAGCGTTGCGATGCATTTCCGCAGCGCCCGGCTTTGCGTATCGTCGAGTTGTATCATCGAATGGAGATCGGTGACCTCGATAGCAAGTCTCTCCGGGCAGGGGGTTTCTTCTTTGAGCCTGTCGAGGAAGTCCGTGTCCAGCAGTAAATCCGATGTCGCATTGAGGTAATACTTGTCGCCATCCTTGCAAAACATGGCGTGACGAAGCTGCGCAAAGAAGTGCGCTTTACGCTGGTTCGCGGTCATCGAGCCAAAGTAATCTTCAAGATTGACGTGAGGCTTTGCCGTGGACAATACCTCCCAGGCAATCACATTTTCACTGCGCAGTGCCCGGATGGATTCGAACTTATAGCCGGTTAGCATGATAAAAGTGCGTAACGCTCCGTGGTGATTTCAGGAGCTGCACATTTTATGTATTTGGTTTTTGGCAGGATATTTATAGATAAAAATGGCTTATATAAAGTGTTTTTATCTATTTTATAAGATTTATAAAGGATTATTTATTTTCATAAGCGCCCGACAGAAAGCCGGGCGCGACGTGCATTAGCCCGCTTTGCTGATGATTTTGATTTCGACCATGCCAATTCCGATCTCGCGCGGCGAATGCCCAAGAATATTTCCCTCATTCGTCGACTGCGGGTCCGGCGGTACAATCACCAGGGTATTGCTGCGCGAAGGATTCTCAAAATGCAGCGTTTGTGTGCTCACGTCGTTTCCAAGCGTTAACGTCTGCTCCCGATCGCCCACGCGCACGGGTACGGGCTTGTTAGCATTAGGCCCATAGGCCCTGGCGGTGATCACCAGATCAAATTGTTCCGGCAGGGGATGGGTGTACTCAATTTTCACCTCATTGCCCAGCTGCGCGTTGGACCAGCGTCCCCAGGACTCCGGCCGCGAGATGCCGCTAAACTGTTTCACTTCCTCCGGCGCGCCGGCCACGTTAAAGATAAAGCTGTCCGCTTTGTAGCGAATATCGTTGTCGACGATTTTCAGCATGTCGACGTTACGCTGATAGCGCGCGGTATCAATCACCGTATCTTTAAAGGCGGTTTTGCCCTTCCACTGCGCCTTATCCACGTGCTGAACGGTTTGCTCTCCGCCAAGCTGGCCCTGCGAGACGCACCAGTCGGTCGAGAGCGCCAGCGGCTGCGACCAGAGCTGGCCCATTTTGTAGCACCGGTCGACCCAGACGAAGTTATCGCGTGGCGCAAAATCGGCCAGCTGGTAGCGCAGCGGCGCGGAATACTCGCTTTCCGGCAACGGCTCAACGCGTCCTTCCGATACGCGCAGCAGCAGCGGCAGACGGAAGTTGCTGCCCGAGAAGGCAATGGTGTTTTTATCCCGATCGACGGTGAAGTCCTTCATCTCTTTCGGGAAGTTCCACAGGCGGATGATGTCGGGCTTCCAGGCGAGGATTTTTTCCTTCATGTTGAGGAACACTTCCGACAGGGATTGCCCCGACAGCGTGCTGCGGCCCAGGCCAATAAAGTTGTCGCCGCCCAGGATGTCCAGCACGGTGGCGCCGTTATCCATGGAGTTGCGTTTGGTGGCGATCTCCTCCTGCTGCGGCTGGTCGCCGCGCAGGACGAAGAACAGATTGCTGCGATCCTGCTTGTTGAGCTGATCCCACGCACTGTTTTTCATCGCCAGATGGTCAGATGAGACGACGATGACGGTATTTTTAAACCAGGGCGAGGCTTTGATTTTCTCGACCAGTGCGGCGATGTGCTCCTGACTGCAGGTGACGGCGCTGAACGATTTGTTGTTTTTGCCATCAATCTCATAGCTTTTGCGCTTGCAGGTGCGCGAGACAAACCCGTCCGGATGGTGGGTGTCCACCGTCAACGCAAAGAGAGAGAAACGCTTCCCCGCGCGGGACAGCTCCTCGAATTTCTTCCAGGTTTCGTCGAGTACCGTATCGTCATAGAAGCCCCAGTCGTTGCGGTAGCTCGGATCGGCAACCGTCGTTTTTAACTCTTCTGAGCCGTACAGGTGGTCAAAACCGTGGGATTTCAGGAACACATCTTTTCCGGCGAAGCGCAGGTTTGCTCCCTGCATAAAATAGTTTTCGTAGCCGGAGTTTTTCAGGATATCGCCGAGGCAAATATTCTGCGGGAAGAAGGTCGACATGGAGGCTGAGGCGTTACCTTCAAAAGGCGCGAACAGCGGGATACCACACTGGGAGGCAACCATCCCGGCAATCGTATAATCCGTGCCGGGCAGCTGCATGGTGTGGCTGAAATCGAGACCTTCATTTTTCAGGGCGCCCAAATCTGGCGTCAGGTCCGGGAAGGCATCGTTATCAAAGTAGGTGCGCTCCAGGCTTTCACCATAGATATAGACCAGATTGAGCGTCGGGTTGGCGATCGTTTTCGACGGCTCTTTGTAGTAAGCCGCGAAATCCGGATCGCCGTCGCGCGACTGGGATTTCACCAGCTCGGTGATCTGATGGAACGCCGGGCTGGCGTCGACGGAGGCCAGCGCCAGGAATAACGCCAGCAGGCTGTAGCCATGATGGTGTGGATGATGGCGACGGCGACGCAGCACCCAGGCCAGCGCGCCAAAAATCATCACCAGCGCGACGATAAGGCCGAGCCCCGGAAGTATGTACTTACCCACACCTGCGCCCGTCAGGCTGTTCGTCAGGGTGTAGAGCACCGCATCGTTAATACCGTCACCGGTAAAGTAATCGCTGGCGTATAAGGTAATGTTTAAAATAATAAAAATGCCGAGCACCACCAGCGTGGCGATAAACCACCAGGTGTGACGGCCGGCTTTCCAGGCGTAAACGCCGACAGAAGCCAGAAAAAGGATAAGAGACAAGAATTCTGACAACAGCATATCCTCATGACGCCAGGTGCTTCGCTGGCTAACTGTTTATTTTTTGGGTGATACAATGTAATTGCGATGTCGTTAAGCTGCAATTTTAGTGTCACGAAAGTGTGCTGTTGTTAGGATTTGGTTTAGAAAATCGTTTTTATGAAGATGTGCACATCCTGACAAACGGACGCTGAGACGGTGGCAGGCAGGAAAAACGCTCATTTAGCGCCGCGCTGCAAGACTATCGCACTAAACGCGGCGTGTTGTGGCAGAAAATGGGGTGGATCAGGAGATGAAATTAACGCCTTGTTTCAGCACCAGATCGCAGGCTTTGGTTTTCACCTGTTTGGCCAGAGAAGAGTTGCCGAGGGTGCTCAGGTTAAGCTGCTGACCGTTCTGCGCGTTAAGCAGGCCCTGAATGCCGTCCATGTAGTTGGTGTCCGCTTTTTGCTCCTGAGTATCCAGACCCAGTTTACCCAGCACCTGGTTTTTCACGTTTTGCGCGTCGGTCACGGAGGCCAGCTTTTGCTTCGCGCAATATTCCAGAATCCCCGCCGCGTTGTTCATCGTGCCCGCGCTGAGGCTCTGGGAGCTGTTGCCCAGCAGGCTGGTGAGGGAAGAGGCGGAGAGTCCGCCCTGCGTGCTGCTGCTCTCTTTGGTCAGCTCATTTGCTGCGCTTGACAGGGATTCCTGCCAGGACGCCGCCTGCGCTGCGCCGGTTACCAGCAGCGCGCCTAAAAAGGTGCTGATTAGAATCTGTTTTTTCATCATGGCTCTCTCAAAAAGGTCCGTTTTGGGCCGAAGGGGTTCCAGTATATACCTGCGACCTGTCGGCGATTCCTGGAACTGTCTTAATACTCTTTCCCGGTGACGCGGCTGCGGTAACTGTCCCAGTCGAAGATGACATACAGGCTGTTACCCAGCTTCATGCGGTCCATGACGCGTTCCCCCAGCAAGCGGGTCATCTCGTCGATGTTGTGGTTTGTCAGCATGCCGGTCGGGCGTTTGGACGAGGAGCGGCGATCGACAATCTGGTTGATGATGACTTTTTCATAGCGGGATTCCGTCTGAACGCCAATCTCATCGATGACCAGCAGGTCGACGTTACTCAGATCGTTAAGCAGCTGTTCTTCGCTGGTTTCACGGTTGCTGAAGGTGTCTTTCATCGCGGACATGATATCGGCCACGGTGATGATGAGGACCGATTTACCGCGCAGAAGCAGCTCGTTGCAGATGGCGGCAGCAAGGTGGTTTTTGCCGGTGCCCGGCTTGCCGCTAAAGATGAAGCTGGCGATATTGCCGTCGAATTCATCCACGTACTGACGCGCGGCGGCGAGCGCGTTCATCTGCCCGGTGGTCTCAATTTTATAGTTATCGAACGAGCAGTTCTGGTGCAGGGGACGAATACCGGAACGGTTAAAGGTGCGCTGCATTTTCATCGCCCGATTTTCGCGGGCGAGCGCGGCGGCGCGGATCTTGCCTTGCTCTTTTTGCCACGCCAGCAGCTCTTCACCGGTGGTGAAAGCAGGCTTTACGTTGGCAGGCATCATTTTTTGCAGACGTTTCATCAGGTCGCCGACGTTCTTCATTTCGCACCTCGGAATCCGCTGGGGATCTGTTTATCCGGTTCTGAAAAGGCATTGATATCACGTTTTGGCTGGCCGTTGTTGCCGGCGCGGGTAATCTGAAGATGACGCGCGAGCTTTTGCTGCCACTGAATATGGGTGAACACTTTACCCTCCGCCTGCCACCAGGCGGTAAACGCGGCAAGCTCTTCCGCGGTGGCGGGTTGGGTTAACGCAATGCCCCACAGCGCGGCCTGCCGCTGAAAATCTGCATCCGGCTGCCAGCCCGCATAGAGGGCAAATTTACCCATCGGAACGGTCACGGGAACGTTAACCGGTTCATCAAAGAACTGGGTATCCAGCGTGACATCGCTTGCCGGGCGTGCCAATTGCGCTTCGATCTCCAGAAGCTGTGCCAGACGTTCCGGTGTGATTGCGTAAAACGCTGGCGCGTTGTCGGCAAAAACCGCAACCGTGCCGCCTTCAGCGTGGGTCAAGACACCGCGTGGGTCGCGCATAAAGGCATCAATACCAGCAATGCTGGTGGTCAGAATTCTGGAGGACATAACGCTTACTCTACTGATGACTACGGGCGTGATAGGGGCTTATGGTAGCACAGAGAGGGGAAAGGAAAGGAGGGGATTTCCCCGGTGGCGCTGCGCTTACCGGGGCTACAGTCGTAGGCCGAATAAGCGCAGCGCCATCAGGCAGTTATCACGCAATGATGTTCAGCGTGACGTCGATGTTGCCGCGGGTCGCGTTAGAGTACGGGCAAACAATGTGTGCCGCATCGACCAGCTTTTTAGCTTCCGCAGGATCCATACCTTCAACATGGATGTTCAGTTTTGCTTCGATACCAAAACCGGTAGGCAGCGGGCCAATACCCACTTCGCCTTCAATAAAGGCATCTTTTGGCAGGGTAAATTTGTCGCGTGCGGCCACGAACTTCATCGCGCCCAGGAAGCAGGCAGAGTAGCCCGCGGCAAACAGCTGCTCAGGGTTGGTCACGTCTCCCCCCATGCCGCCCATCTCTTTTGGCACACCCAGTTTGACGTCCAGTACGCCATCGGAGGAGGTGGCACGACCGTCACGGCCACCGGTGGCTTTTGCTTTGGCGGTATAAACAACTTTTTCTAAAGACATGGCAGGTTCCTCATTTTGTTTAGATTCGTGCTATTAAATAGCGTGCGATATATATAGGTAAATAATGACGCGTAAAGTATAGCGTTACGCGCGGTGTAGCTGTTGTCGCAAAAGTTCGAGCTGCTGTTTGAGTGCCAGCAAGGTGTCTGTATCACACTGCGCTGCGCAACCCACCGCATGGGGGATACCCAATGCCTGCTGCTGGAGTTCACGTCCCGCTTCACTCAGGGTGACGGCGACCTGACGTTCGTCTTTGCGCGAACGGTGGCGGTTGATGAGCCCGGCGCTTTCCAGACGTTTCAACAGCGGCGTCAGGGTCGCAGAGTCAAGGAACAGCCGTTCACCGATGTCCGACACCGTCATATCATCCTGCTCCCACAGCACCAGCATCACCAGATATTGCGGGTAGGTCAGGTTCAGCGGTGCCAGCAGCTGCCGGTACAGCTTGTTAAGCGCCAGGTTTGCCGAATAGAGGGCAAAGCAGAGCTGGTTATCCAGCTTGAGCGCAGCGGTTGCATCGTTCGTTTTCGCGTTCATGATATGAATATAGATAGTGTACGATTTAATTGCAAGCAATTTTATGGGCAGGTGTAACGGAGCGCCACCTGAACGGCCATTTTACGGTAGTGCTGGCGCTGCGCCTGCTCGTCTGCGCCTTCTTCAAACAGCAGCGTAAAGGTGTAGCTGTTGGCAACGTAGTGAAAGCTGAAGCTGCTTATCAGACGATGAAGATCGCGGGCGTCAACCGTCTCACTGAAGAGCTGTTTTTCTTTCCCCCGGCGCAGGATCTCCTCCAGCAGATCGAGCGCGCTGCGGTTGACCTGGCGGAGATAGCTCGACTGCTGCATAAAGCGGCCGCGCTGCATGTTTTCCATGCAGATAATCCGGATGTAGTCAGGGTGGTCGGCATGATAGTCAAAGGTGGCTTCAACCAGATTGACCAGCGCTTCGACCGGGGGCATTCCCGTCAGGCTTAGCGCTTTTTCGCTGGCGCGAATCTGGGTGTAAACATGTTCAAGTACGAGGAGATAGAGGTTCTCTTTATTCTTGAAATGGTAAACCACCATGCGTTTGGTGGTGCCCGCTTTCTCTGCGATCTGCTCCATCCGTGCACCGTTCAATCCATACTCGGCAAAAAGCGCGATGGCGCTCTGAAAGATTTTCTCTTTCAGGCTGGATTCTTCACTGTGCTCGGGGTGTTCGCTGCCAGGGTTAGCCACATCCTTTCCTTATTTTCACCAAACGGACCAGACGGATTATCTCCACGGCAGCGAAATAACACAAATATCAAACGCGTGGGCGTTTACGGTACAGCCACAGGCCGGGGATCGACAGCCCGATGGAGAGCGCGCCGACGATGGATGACGCCTTAAGAAAGTTGCTGAGAAGAAGGATCATCTGAGGCTCGGTATAGCCGAAATGGCTGATTTTCACCGCGGAAATCATCGCGGTATAGGCCGATATCCCCGGAAACATGGGGATCACGGCCGCAACGGTGAATACTTTGGGATGCGCCAGATACCAGCGCGACCACTGGATGCCGATACTGCCGACCAGCATGGAGGCCATAAATGTTGACCATTCGATATTAAAACCCGCCGTCATCATCACCATTCGCGAGCCATGGCCAATCGCGCCCAGCAGCGCACACCATGGCAGCGCGCGTTGCGGTACGTTAAATACCATCGCGAAGCCGACGGCTGGAATGGCGGCCAGAAGCATGTCCTGCGCCAGCGCCAGCAGAAAATCGATCACGCCCATCCGCGTAACCCCCAAAGTGTCATGGCCATGACCACGCCGATGCAGGTCGCCAGCGTCAGCAGGCTGGCGATAGCCCAGCGAGCCAGGCCGGTATTGATGTGCCCTTTAAACATGTCGGCGACAGCGTTGATCAACGGAAAGCCTGGGACCAGCAGAAGCACGCTGGCGGCCATGGCAACGGTCGGCGTGTTGGCAAACTGCGGCAGGCGCAGCAGCAGGCCGGAAACCGTGGTGGCGACAAACGCGGTAATGCAGAAGTTAATTTGCGGATGCAGCTGCCGATGCGTCAGCAGCTGGCGAACATACATGGCGATACTGCTGGCGAAAAAGGTGATGATTGCACCGTCCCAGCCCCCTTTGTTGAGCTTACAAAAGCAGGCGCACGAGAGCCCTACCATCACCACGACGAGCCAGCGCGGATAACGTAATGGCTTGATCTGGTTGAACCGTTTTTCAATGTCACTGAGATCGAGAAGCTTATGTTCTGCAAGGATGACAATGTGCTGCACTTCGGTCACGACGTGCATGTTGATGCCGCGATCATGGTTTTTGCGCGTGGAGGTCAGGCACTGACCGTCCTTGATTGTGGTCAGCACAATGGCGTTGGATGAGATTGCGCTTTCGACGCTGTCCATCCCTAGCGCCAGCCCCAGCCGGGTGGAAAGCTCCTCAACCAGCGCGCTTTCCGCGCCGTGCTGGAGCAGAAAAAGACCGCACTGAATACATAGCCGCGTGATAGCACGCTGCGTTGACCGCTCTGCCTGCATGTATTGTCCTGAAAAAAGATGGATAGCTATCTGTTAACCCATAGTGGGTACTTTTAGCACAGAGTGCAGTCCCTCTTGCTGTGGGCCAGATCAAGGTTTGTGCAAACAGTTGCAGTCCGTGTCGTGGAAGGGGGAAGGGGGAAGGGATTAATTTATCAATACCGTGAATTATAAATACCAAAATATAAAATATTTGTATTTAGTTATTCTAATTTTATATTGTCGTTATTTTAATGTCTCCACAATTAATTTTTGTTTCGCTTTGTGAGATATTACTGCTGTTTAGGCATTTCTTAAACTAAGCATACATCTCATCTTCTGCTTGTATTAACCAGTCTTACACTCAGGGACGAAAATACTCATACGTTGATGCGTTTTAACGTTACTCATCAAATGAAAAATGGACACGGAGGGTCTATGTTGTCATTGCATGGTAAGCATGGCGTTGTCATTAGCCGGATGCCCGTGATGCAAAACGGGTTAGGGGGCCTGATGGCACGTCATTTCCCCGAATTTGAATTGAGCTATTGCCGCTCATTGCAGGAATTAACGCTGCTCCAGTTGCGCCGCGCGGACGTCATTATTGCCGATATTTCAGGCGAATACAGAAACCCTCGGGGTGCGCTTGAAGAGTATTACGGTTTATTGAATCAATACCGGGATATTCACTGGATCTTTTTAGTCTCGCGGCCGCTTTACCCTATTGCGGTTGAGTTATTTATGCGCCCGGAAAGCACGTTGCTTTCTGACATGGAGCCTATTGAAGGCGTGGTTAACGCTATTCGGGCCGGTAGCGAGCGGGCAGAGCGGATTAGCCAGACGTTATTAACTCCGGAACCTCAGAGTACGGAGAATGAAAATGAACACGTTATCGCACTCACGCACTCCGAACGTAAGGTCCTGCGTCTGTTAGGGAAAGGATGGGGGATTAACCAAATCGCCACATTGCTCAAGAAGAGCAATAAAACCATCAGTGCGCAGAAAAACAGTGCGATGCGACGGCTGTCATTACGAAGTAATGCGGATATTTATGCCTGGATCAACAGTACACAGGGAATGAGAGAGCTGAGTTTGCTATCAGCCTATGGAGAGTTCGAGGAATGGAAAAAACCGATTCAACAAGACATATCGCCATCATCGAAAATTGCGCGATGAGTGCCGTCGGGCTACAGCATCTTTTTGCGATGCCCGGCCTGAGCCATTATCAGCTACACCTGTTTAGTGAATTTGACAGTTTTAAGAATGCACTTCATCACGTTAATTTTTTCTCGCTGATCTACTCCCTTTCCGATGCGCGAGAGGAGCGCCGTAACTGCCTGGCGCACCTGCGGGATCTGGCGTTTACGCACGGTCATATCCAGCGCATCATTTTGGTTTCTGACGAGATGGAAGCACGGCTAATTAGCCATCTTTCGCCATCGCGCCTGCACGGAGTAGTCAGTAAATCGGTGACGCTTGAGCATCTGCAGAAGGAACTCGTGGAGTTGCTCAGCGAAACGCTGCGCATCAATGACAATATGCTGAATCACTGGTACCGGAGTCAGAACAGGATGCTAAGCCCCACAGAACGGGCAATATTGCGTTATATGTCCTGCGGGTATTCCATCCCTGAAATCGCGGCACAGCTTGAACGGAATATTAAGACCATTCGGGCACATAAGTTTAATGCGATGGTGAAACTGGGCGTGAATTCAGACGTAGGGTTGCTCGATGCGGCGGATATTATTACGCATCTTCCTGCAAGAGAGCCGCAATGTTTGGCTCTCCTCACGCCCACATTTTTATAACCCGTCTTTTGCGCGCCAGATACACTCTGGCGCGTCAATCAGATACAGACATCCACCCATTTTGCGGAAGTCAGTTCTGCCATTCTGTCAGGTGAAATGCGCACAGCGCTGTGAATTGCGCCTGCGGCGGGCAGCACTTCGGCGTACTGCTTCAAAGAGATATCGCAATATACCGCGAGCGGGTTTTCCAGTCCGAACGGGCATACACCGCCAACGGGATGACCGGTAATGGTCACCACTTCATCACTGCTGAGCATGCGCGCTTTGGCACCGAACGTGTCTTTGAGCTTTTTGTTATCCAGACGCGCGTCGCCTTTCGCCACCACCAGGATCACCTCATTTTTAACCTTGAGTGAAAGGGTCTTGGCGATTTGTCCCGGCTCGACACGATGGGCGGCAGCAGCCAACGCAACGGTAGCAGTACTTTGACTAAGCTCAATAACGTCTATATCCGGCGCGTTGTCGGCAAAAAACTGCTGTACAGACTGCAAACTCATTGTTTCCTCCTGACAAATATCCTGCGTAATCTGTCATAAGAATTTATGCTCTGTAAATATCTCTTAAGTAACAAATACCCCAAACGGCTGATTTCTGGATCCTCTTCACAATCACAGAAACCGGTTACAGTAACCGGTTGCAGAGCGCGGAGCGTAGATTAATACTGAGTACGTAACGTCCCCTGTATCCAATAATAAGAGCCAAATATGAAACCATTTCGTCTGAGCAGTACCGCTGGTTGGCAAGCCAGCAAGGTTGTGAAGCTGATGTATGGAACAACGTGCGGCGCGTATGTGCCCGTAACAAACGTCTGACAGGAGATCTGCCATGTCTGCCAACCATGCTGCGTTTAATCTGATATTCCGTTTCGTCGAAAATTACGTCAGCCCGATAGCCGGGCGGATCTCTTCCCAGCGTCACGTTATGGCGATTCGTGACGGGTTCATCTCCGCGATGCCGTTTATGATTGTGGGTTCGTTTTTGTTAGTCTTTGCTTACCCACCTTTTTCGCCTGATACCACCTGGGGTTTCGCCCGCGCCTGGCTGGATATGGCGAAGCAGTTTGAAGGCCAAATCCTGACGCCGTTTGATATGACGATGGGCATCATGTCCATTTATATCTGTGCCGCCATTGCCTATAACCTTGGCAAACACTACGTCAAATCTCATCAGCTGGACCCCTTTATGTGCGCCATGCTGTCGCTGATGGCGTTTCTGCTGGTCGCGGCACCGAAAACCAAAGGCACGCTCCCTGTCGACAGTCTGGGGGGAACGGGCATTTTTACCGCGATTCTGGTGGCGATTTATTGCGTTGAGATGATGCGTTTCCTCAAAGCGCATAACATCGGCATTCGTCTGCCGGAGCAGGTCCCGCCGATGATCAAAAACTCTTTTGATCTGCTGATCCCGGTGCTGGTGGTGGTGTTGACCCTCTATCCTCTGAGCCTGGTGATTCAGTCACAGTTTGGCATGCTGATCCCGCAGGCCATTATGTCGGTCTTTAAACCTCTGGTTTCCGCGGCAGATTCCCTGCCTGCGATCCTGCTGGCCGTGTTGATTGGTCATCTGCTCTGGTTCGCCGGGATCCACGGCGCCGCCATCGTCTCCGGGATGCTGCAAATGTTCTGGCTGACGAACCTGGGCGCTAACCAGACCGCGCTGGCCGCCGGTCAGCCTCTGCCGCATATCTTCATGGAGGCGTTCTGGACGTTCTTTATCGTAATTGGCGGGTCGGGCGCCACGATGGGATTGGTGATTTGCTATCTGCGCAGCCGTTCAGCGCATTTACGCTCTATCGGGCGTTTGAGCGTGGTACCCAGCTTCTTTAACATCAACGAGCCGGTCATTTTCGGTACGCCAATCGTGATGAACCCGGTGTTCTTTATCCCGTTCCTGCTGGCACCGATGGTTAACGCCGTGCTGGCGTGGGCGGCGATGACCTTTGATTTGATCGGCCGTGTCATCTCCGTGGTTCCCTGGACGGCACCGGCGCCGATAGGCGCAGCGTGGGCCCTGGGCTGGGATTTCCGCGCGGCGATTCTGGTGGTGGTTCTGGCCTGCGTATCGGCGATCATCTACTTCCCGTTCTTCAAAGTGTATGAGAAGCAGCTGCTGGAGCAGGAAGCGGAAGAAGCGCAGCGTAGCGCGGAAGAGGACAATCAGCAGGTGGCCTAGGTAAAAGCAAAACGGCAACCCAGGTTGCCGTTTTTGTTTTTGTCGGCCCGGTAAGCGAAGCGCCACCGGGCAATTCACTGCTCTACTTGAGCGTGCAATCCCCACACTGCTTAACGTCCGGCAGGCGATAGCGCTGGCAGCAGGTGCGGCGAACCAGAAGCCCATCACGGAGCACGACGGTACGGAATAGCGGGTTGTCACGGCCATCGGAAAGCTGCTTTGCAAAGAAACAGGACTGACGCAGGGCCTCAACGTTCTCATCACCGAGAAGCGGCTTCATTTCCGTTAAATACCAGTGGATTAAATAGCCCGTATTGCTCCAGATAAGCTTCCCGTTAATCTCTCCCGTCGCTTCCAGCGCTTCCACCACCGGGATCAGGGCCTGCGTGATGAGCCGCTCCATACGTTCCTGAGCAGTGAGGCGTTCAGCGCTGTGGTCTTCGTGGAGATCAATCCAGAAGCAGGCAGCACGTCCGGTTTCGTGAAACTCGACGTGGAAATTATCCGGCGAGAGTTCAAGCATGCTCCTCTGTGTTAACAGCGCCAGCATGAGCGGAGGCACCATCAGCCCGATATACCACTGCGCCCAGAGGGAGAGCAGGGGTTTATTTTCCCGCGTAAGGGTAGGCTGGTTGCGATAGATATGGTCGGAATAGGTGGCCAGCAGTGATTGTAGCTTAGACGGTTGGCGCCACTCTGAGAGCGTCATCGCGTGGGACGGGGGCGCTTCATCAAGCCGGATAAAGTCCAGCAGGTGGGCACGCGTTTCCGCAATCTTTTCCCGTATCGCATCTGCAAGCGAAGCATTCCCGCTGGTGAGCGGCGCTCGCCAGAGGAGAGGTTCGACGATGTGTGCGGTATGCGTGGCCATAGTTTAGATAGAAATCTAAATGATAATGATTGCCAATCCTAACTATTGCTCATACCAATGGCAAGACTTTTGTCCTGGTGACATCGTCGGTAGGTTTATGCCGTCTGAATCTCTTCGCTTAACAGAATGTTATTGCGTCCCATATGCTTTGCTTCATAGAGGGCTTTGTCCGCTTTTTCCAGCGCGCCTTCCACATCTTCATCCTCGAAAATGGCGATGCCAATGCTGATGGTGACGTTTGTCGCGACGCTTTCGTTAAACAGATGCGGGATTTTCAAATCATACACTTTCTGACGGATCCGCTCGGCCGTCTGGCGAGCGTGTTCGAGTGAAATGTTGGTCAGCAGCACCATAAACTCTTCCCCACCAAAACGCGCCACAATATCGCGAGAACGCACGGCGTCTCGGATTGCCGCAGAGACGCGCTTCAGCGCCTGGCCGCCCATCATATGGCCGTAATGGTCGTTATAGGCTTTGAAGTGGTCGATATCCATCAGCAGGACAAAGTGTTCGCCATTTTCTACCGTGGGCAGATTCTCCAGACGGCTTTGCAGACCGCGACGATTATAGAGCCCGGTAAGCGGGTCCATCATGCTGAGGTCGGTAAGGGTTTCTCGTTCTTCCAGAAGGCGAGAGAGCAGCTCCTGAGCGAAACGGTCGTTGCGTCTTTGCAAAATGTTATGAATAGCAATTGCCACCACAGGAAGTGCGAAAGAATAGGTCATTCGCAGCCATATATCGTGATCGCTTAACCACAGGCAGACAATAAAGGTGGGCAATGAATGCAGCGTAAACGCTTTGATATTACTGGCGAACGCCAGCGTGCCGATAAAAAGTACCGTTAAAAGAGCAATTAGCAAATACGTCGCATGGTCCTGAGTAATTAAGGCGAATTTGGAGACAATTTGCCAGGCCCATAAAATACCGAAGATCGCTGAAACGACAGGAATATTTATCTTCCGCGCGCGCTTTCTCCAGTGCCAGACGAACAGGCCAGTACTGATGGCGAAAATAGCAATCAGAGGGGCAGAAAACAGGCGTACAGAATTGAGCGGATTTGTTACCGAGAACACTGCCGAGGTTGCGTTCAGAAATAAAAATAAACGTAACGATAATTGATATTTTCTGTGAACCAAAGACCGCCAGGATTGTGATGTCATAGTCGCGTGTTTTTATTAAAATTTAATTAAAACAGATAAATAGGTGTTATTTCGCAATAAAATATGCAAAAAACTCAAAGAGTAATTATCAGAAAATCTTTAGACGTTGTTAACAGGTGCGCAATTTATCACCTTAGACAATTCCTGTCATTACGGGAAAGGTAAAGGTCGATGGATTTTGATTCATTCAGCTGGCAAATGATAATTTTTGTTATATGATATTGGTTATCATTATCGTTGATAGAGGGGAAGCATGTTGAACAGAGCGCTGGGCAGTGGTTGGGGGGTACTGCTACCGGGAGCCATTCTCGGCGGTTTGACGTTTGCCGATCTCTCTCTTGATACCTGGAAAGTCATCATCGCGTCAGGACTGTTAGCCACGTCAGGCATGATCTGGCATAAGCAACTACGTCACTTTGTTTTACTGCCATCCTGTGTCGCGCTGGTCAGTGGAATTCTGGTGATACTGATGAGTTTGAAATAACAGGGAAAAAGAAGAAATTCAGAGGGGTTGTAAGATAATTGGTGCGAGGGGGGGGACTCGAACCCCCACATCCTAAGGACACTAACACCTGAAGCTAGCGCGTCTACCAATTCCGCCACCTTCGCACAGTCATCTTACTCTTTATTGCTATGTTGATATCGCCTCGTTGGTGCGAGGGGGGGGACTCGAACCCCCACATCCGTAAGGACACTAACACCTGAAGCTAGCGCGTCTACCAATTCCGCCACCTTCGCCCAGTGCGAGCAATATCATCGTGATTTATGGTGCGAGGGGGGGGACTCGAACCCCCACATCCGTAAGGACACTAACACCTGAAGCTAGCGCGTCTACCAATTCCGCCACCTTCGCATACCATCGATACTGTAAAAGTATCGTAACCACGGAGGCGCATTCTAGATGTTTTCAGCTTTACGTCAACAGAAAAGTGCGCGTGATGCCTTGATTGATGCAAAAATGGCCGATGGACGCGCCGTGTATAGCCGGATGGCGCTTTCGCTTATCCGGCCTACAGGGGAGGCGATTACTTTTTGGCCTGACGCGTCATTACGGTGCGGTAGACCTTAAAGCGGCCGGTCTGGGCGATAACTTCGTGGAAGCCAAAAGTTTCATCCAGCACTTTCGGGTACGCCAGGAAGGCGTTCGCGACGATACGCAGCTCACCGCCGCTGTTGAGGTGACGAACTGCGCCACGGATCAGCGCTTGTGCCGCTTCCAGGCTGGTCTCCATACCGTCGTGGAACGGCGGGTTAGAGATGATCATGTCGAAGCGACCGGTGATGTCGGAGAAGACGTTGCTCGCAATCACCTCGCCTTCAATGCCGTTTGCGGCAAGCGTTGCGCGGCTGGCTTCAACCGCCGGGGCGCTCACGTCACACAGGGTTAAGCGCACCTTTGGCGAATGGCTGGCGAGCACGGTAGAGAGCACGCCCGCGCCGCAGCCCACGTCCAGCACTTTGCCTTTGGTGTGCGGCGTCAGGGTGGAAAGCAGCAGCTTGCTGCCCGTATCCAGCGCATCGCGGCTGAACACGCCCGGCAGGGTTTTGATGGTCAGGCCGTCAAGCTGGTACTCGTCCCAGTATGCCTGCGCATCAAACGTTGTCTGTTTTTCCAGACGGCCATGGTACAGACCACAGCGGCGAGCGCTGTCGACTTTGTTCAGCGGCGCGTAGCCTTCCAGCAGCTGTTCCGCGCTACGCACGCCGCTGCGGTTTTCACCGACCACGAAAATATCGCAGCCGACCGGCAGCAGGGAGAGCAGGTTCATCAGCTGGAACTGGGCTTCCGGTTTATTCTTCGGCCAGTAGTAGATCAGCGTATCGCAGTCGGCGATATCGCTCTGCTCTGCCACCAGGCTAAAGCGCGCGCGCTCGCCCATCTGGCGGCTCAGCACCTGCCAGTGGTGGTAGTATTGGGTGTGGGCACGGCTTTCAGCACAGTCGAAACGCGCGGGCAGGTCATCCTGCATATCTCCGGCAAACAGAATACGGCTTTCTTCGAAATCATCACTGTGACGCAGCAAGACTTCACTTGCCGGGGTAAATGCAGACATGAATTGTTCCTCAATAAACTCAGGCGGGGATTATAGTAGGTAGATGGCGCAGTTTCGACACATTTGCTATATTTGCGCGCCTGAGAGACAGGAGTTTTCCCTATGACATCCCGACGAGACTGGCAGTTGCAGCAGCTGGGCATTACCCAGTGGGCTTTGCGTCGCCCGACGGCGTTGCAGGGCGAAATCGCTATCTCCATCCCGGCGCACGTTCGCCTGGTGATGGTGGCGGAAGCACTGCCTGCCCTGAATGACCCCCTGATCGGTGATGTTCTTCGCAGCCTGAAGCTGACGGCCGACCAGGTTTTACCGCTGACGCCAGAGCGTGTCGCGATGCTGCCTCCTGATAGCCGCTGTAACAGCTGGCGTATCGGAGAGGCAAATGAGATCTCTCTTCAGGGGAGCCAGATCTGCACGCCAGCGCTGGACGAACTGAAAGCCAACCCAAAAGCGCGCAGCGCGCTATGGCAACAAATCTGCGAATATGAACACGATTTCTTCCCTCACGACGCCTGACCTGTCCACCGCGTTCGCGATTGAAACACGCGCCCACGCGTTTCCGTGGAGCGAAAAAACCTTCGCCAGCAATCAGGGCGAACGGTATCTGAACTACCGCCTGGACGTTGACGGCACCATGGCCGCTTTCGCGATCACGCAGGTTGTTCTTGATGAGGCGACGCTGTTTAATATCGCGGTTGATCCCGCGTTTCAGCGCCGCGGGCTGGGAAGAGAACTGCTTGTGCACCTCATCCGTGAGCTCGAAACCCGTGACGTTTTCACCCTGTGGCTGGAGGTGCGCGCGTCGAATGTCGCCGCCATCGCGCTCTATGAAAGCTTAGGCTTTAACGAGGCGACAATCCGCCGTAACTACTACCCCACCGCAGAGGGACGTGAAGACGCCATCATAATGGCTCTGCCGATTGGATAATAAAAAATAAGGTTGTAACGATGAAATGGGACTGGATTTTCTTTGATGCCGACGAAACGCTGTTTACGTTCGACTCGTTCGGCGGCCTGCAGCGGATGTTTCTCGACTATAGCGTAACCTTCACCGCTGAAGATTTTCAGGACTATCAGGCGGTCAACAAACCGCTGTGGGTGGATTACCAGAACGGTGCCATCACCGCGTTACAGCTTCAGCACCAGCGCTTTGACGTCTGGGCGGAACGCTTAAAGGTCAGTCCGGGAACGCTGAACGAGGCTTTTCTCAACGCCATGGCCGATATTTGTGCGCCCCTGCCGGGCGCGGTTTCCCTGCTGAATGCGTTGAAAGGTAAGGTGAAACTGGGGATCATCACCAACGGTTTTACCGCCCTGCAGCAGATCCGCCTTGAGCGCACCGGCCTGCGCGATCATTTTGACGCGCTGGTGATCTCGGAAGAGGTTGGCGTGCCGAAGCCGGATCCGCGAATTTTCGACTACGCGCTGGCGCAGGCCGGCAATCCCGACCGCGATCGTGTCCTGATGGTGGGGGATACCGCAGAGTCAGATATTCTGGGCGGCATGAAGGCTGGTCTGTCGACCGTCTGGCTCAATGCACATGGCCGCGTGAAGCCTGAAGGCATCGAGCCGACCTGGACCGTGACGTCGTTGAACGAACTGGAGCAACTCCTGTGTAAACAATGATTGCCTGCCCCCCGTTGATGGGTAAAATAGCCGCAATTTTGTATTCCATGATGCGTGGCGTGCTGCCGCGCTTATAAAAGAAGATTTAATTATGACGTTGTCTCCTTATCTGCAAGAGGTGGCCAAGCGCCGCACTTTTGCCATTATCTCGCACCCGGATGCCGGTAAAACGACCATCACTGAGAAGGTGTTGCTGTTCGGACAGGCGATTCAGACTGCGGGTACCGTTAAAGGCCGTGGCTCCAGCCAGCATGCAAAATCCGACTGGATGGAGATGGAAAAGCAGCGTGGTATTTCGATTACCACCTCCGTGATGCAGTTCCCGTATCATGACTGCCTGGTGAACCTGCTGGACACCCCGGGCCACGAAGACTTCTCCGAAGATACCTACCGTACCCTGACGGCGGTGGACTGCTGTCTGATGGTGATCGACGCCGCGAAAGGTGTAGAAGATCGTACCCGTAAGCTGATGGAAGTCACCCGTCTGCGCGATACGCCGATCCTCACCTTTATGAACAAACTCGACCGTGACATCCGCGATCCGATGGAGCTGATGGATGAAGTGGAAAACGAGCTGAAGATCGCCTGTGCGCCTATCACCTGGCCGATTGGCTGCGGTAAGCTGTTCAAGGGCGTTTATCACCTCTATAAAGACGAAACCTACCTGTATCAGACCGGTAAAGGCCACACCATTCAGGAAGTGCGCATCGTGAAAGGTCTGGACAACCCGGATCTGGACGCGGCGGTCGGCGAAGAGCTGGCCGCGCAGCTGCGCGACGAGCTGGAGCTGGTCAAGGGCGCGTCTCACGAATTCGACAAAGAGCTGTTCCTGAGCGGCGAAATTACCCCGGTCTTCTTCGGTACCGCACTGGGTAACTTCGGCGTTGACCACATGCTCGACGGTCTGGTGGAGTGGGCGCCGCAGCCGATGCCGCGCAAAACCGACACCCGTGAAGTGGAAGCGAAGGAAGAGAAGTTTACCGGCTTCGTCTTTAAGATTCAGGCCAACATGGACCCGAAACACCGCGACCGCGTGGCCTTCATGCGCGTGGTGTCCGGTAAGTATGAGAAGGGCATGAAGCTGCGCCAGGTGCGCATCGGTAAAGATGTCGTGATTTCCGACGCGCTGACCTTTATGGCGGGCGACCGTTCGCACGTTGAAGAGGCGTATCCGGGCGACATCATCGGTCTGCACAACCACGGCACCATCCAGATCGGTGATACCTTCACCCAGGGCGAAATGATGAAGTTCACCGGTATTCCGAACTTCGCGCCGGAGCTGTTCCGCCGCATTCGTCTGCGCGATCCGCTTAAGCAGAAACAGCTGCTGAAAGGCCTGGTTCAGCTCTCCGAAGAGGGCGCCGTGCAGGTGTTCCGCCCGATTGCGAACAACGATCTGATCGTGGGTGCGGTCGGCGTGCTGCAGTTTGACGTGGTCGTTGCGCGCCTGAAGAGCGAATACAACGTAGAAGCGATTTACGAATCGGTGAACGTCGCGACCGCGCGCTGGGTTGAGTGTTCTGACGTGAAGAAATTCGAAGAATTCAAGCGTAAGAATGAAGTTCAGCTGGCGCTGGATGGCGGCGATAACCTGACCTATATCGCGCCAACGATGGTCAACCTGAACCTGACGCAGGAACGTTATCCGGACGTTCAGTTCCGTAAAACCCGCGAGCACTAATCCCCTCTCAGAGCACGGCATTCGCCGTGCTCTTCTTTATTTCCTGTCTTATTAATCCCTTGCGGAATGTTCTTAATTCAACGCAATTTCACGCTATTCGCCCATTTTTTACCCAATTCTGAAAGCGGCTCTGTGAGAGTGATCTATATTTAACTCAGTGTTTAACACCGGGCGTGGATAAATTAACTGTTCAATGCATGACTTTAGGTTATCCATTTTGCTCGTGTGTTTATTCGCAATATATATCACTACTAAGGAAGTATGTAGCCCGAATAACGGGTCAACACAGGAATAGATCGATGAATATGACAAGACTGAAGATTTCTAAAACTCTGCTGGCTGTAACACTGGGTAGCGTTCTGGTGAGCGGCTCCGCCCTGGCGGAAAGCAGCACCATGGATAAAGCACAATCCACGGCCGATAGCGCAGGGCAAAAAATCGATAGCTCTATGAATAAAGTCGGCAATTTCATGGATGACAGCTCTATCACAGCAAAAGTGAAGGCCGCACTGGTGGATGATGAAGCCATCAAGAGCACCGATATTTCCGTTAAGACCGACAAGAAAGTGGTCACGCTGAGCGGCTTTGTTGAAAGCCAGGCTCAGGCTGAACAGGCGGTGAAAGTGGCGAAAGGCGTCGAAGGCGTCGCCTCCGTCAGCGATAAGCTGCACGTGCGTGATGGCAAAAACGCGTCGGTGAAAGGTTATGCCGGTGATGCAGCCACCACCAGCGAAATCAAAGCTAAACTTTTAGCAGATGACATCGTGCCGTCCCGTAAGGTGAAAGTGGAAACCACCGATGGCGTGGTTCAGCTTTCCGGTACGGTAGATTCGCAGGCGCAAAGTGAACGTGCCGAGTCCATCGCGAAGGCGATTGATGGTGTGAAAAGCGTTAAAAACGATCTGAAAACGAAGTAAATCTCGACCATTCGCCCGTCTGGCTAAACCCTGCGGGCGAAATAAGAACGACTCTGGAAAAACGCCGGTGAGTGACCTGAGCGCTCACGTTTAGCGGCCGACATTAACTATGGTAAAGGAGAAGCTTATGTTTCGTTGGGGCATTATATTTCTGGTTATCGCGTTAATTGCCGCCGCATTGGGCTTTGGTGGACTGGCAGGTACAGCGGCATGGGCAGCTAAAATTGTCTTCGTTGTGGGTATTATTCTGTTCCTGGTCAGCCTGTTTACGGGTCGTAGACGTCCGTAGCAAACGCAATATTCCTTCAACAAAATAAAGCCAGTCACTGTGACTGGCTTTTTCTTATTTGCGTAACAGGTCGGGTGCGTTACTGTGGTGTTATAAAATAATCAAAACAGGAAAGCAGAGGTGGGGCAACGAATTCCCGTTACGCTCGGCAATATTGCGCCGCTGACGTTAAAACCGTTTCGCGCGGGTCAACTCGCGCTGGTCTGCGAGGGTGGCGGACAGCGCGGCATTTTCACCGCTGGCGTGCTGGACGAATTTATGCGCGCGCAGTTCAATCCTTTTGACCTGTACTTCGGCACCTCTGCCGGAGCGCAGAACCTCTCTGCCTATGTCTGTAACCAGCCCGGCTACGCGCGAAAGGTCATCATGCGCTACACCACGGCGAAAGAATTTTTTAACCCGGTGCGGTTTGTGCGCGGCGGCAACCTGATCGATCTCGACTGGCTGCTCGAGTCAACCTCCAGCCAGATGCCGCTGGCCATGGATACTGCCGCCCGTCTGTTTGATAGCGGTAAAGAATTCTGGATGTGTGCCAGCCGGGGCGATGACTATTCGCCGGGCTATTTTTCGCCTCAGAAAGAGAACTGGCTGGACATCATCCGCGCCTCCAGCGCGATCCCCGGCTTTTATCGTACCGGCGCCCTGCTGGACGGTATTAGCTATCTGGACGGGGGGATCAGTGACGCGGTGCCGGTGCAGGAAGCCGCCCGTCGCGGGGCGAAAACCATTGTGGTGATCCGTACCGTACCGTCGCAAATGTATTACACCCCGCAGTGGTTTAAGCGGATGGAGCGCTGGCTGGGCGACAGCAGCCTGCAGCCGCTGGTGAACATCGCGAAGCAGCATGAAACCACCTACGGCGCGATGCAGCGCTTCATTGAGAAACCGCCGGGCAAGCTGCGTATTTTTGAAATTTATCCGCCTAAGCCGCTGCTGAGCATGGCGCTGGGCAGCCGCGTTCCTGCGCTGCGCATGGATTACAAAACGGGGCGGCTGTGTGGGCGCTACTTCCTGGCGACGGTGGGGAAAATGCTGGCGGAGCAGCCGCCGCTTCATCGCCATAAAAGCATTATTACGCCGCCTGCGATTGTCGCCAACGACGCCCTGACGGTGCCGCTGGTGGACATTCCGCAGGCGAATGACGCTTTACTGGATAACGAGGATCTGGCGTGATGCACCGCTTTGTCGATACCCATTGCCACTTTGATTTCCCGCCGTTTACGGGAGATGAAGAGCAAAGCATTGCGAAAGCGGCCGAGGCAGGCGTTCAGGCCATTATTGTGCCTTCAGTGGAAGCGGCTTACTTTTCCCGGGTGCTGGATCTTGCTGCACAGCACCCCGCGCTCTATGCGGCGCTTGGCCTGCATCCGATCGTGATTGAGCGGCATCGGGATGAGGACATTGAGCGACTTGATGAGATAGTGCAGACCGCAGGCGACAAGCTTGTCGCCATCGGTGAGATCGGCCTCGATCTTTATCGCGAGGAGCCGCATTTTGAGCGCCAGCAGACGATCCTCGACGCGCAGCTCAGGCTGGCGAAGCGTCACGATCTGCCGGTGATCCTTCATTCAAGACGCACGCACGATAAGCTGGCAATGCACCTGAAGCGTATCGATTTGCCGCGTAAGGGCGTCGTGCATGGTTTCTCAGGAAGCCTGCAGCAGGCGCAGCGTTTTATCGAGCTGGGCTACAAAATCGGCGTTGGGGGCACCATCACCTATCCGCGCGCCAGCAAAACCCGGGACGTGATGGCACAGCTGCCGCTGTCGGCGCTTCTGCTGGAAACCGACGCGCCGGACATGCCGCTGAACGGTTTTCAGGGCCAGCCGAATCGTCCGGAACAGGCGGCGCGCGTATTTGCCACCCTGTGCGAACTGCGAAAAGAGACTGAAGAGGCCATAGCCGGTGCGCTGCTGGAAAATACGCGTTCGGTATTTGGCATCACGCTATAGATAAAGCGCCGGGCGGATCACCGTTATCTTCTGTTTTTCCAGCGCCCGCGCCAGCGGTTCAACGTCTTCCGGCGTGGCGCTGCGCCATGACGCCGCCTCGCCGTACACGCCATGCGCATGAAACGCGTTGAGGCGCACCGGCACGTTTCCCAGCCCGTGGATAAACGCCGTCAGCGGCTTCAGATGTTCCAGATAATCACACTGTTCCGGAATCACCAGCAGGCGGAGCTCCGTTAAACGATTACGATCTGCCAGCCAGCGGATACTCTGCTTGATCTGCGGGTTTTCGCGCCCGGTCAGGAAGCGGTGGTGTTCGTTCCCCCATGCTTTCAGGTCCAGCATCGCGCCATCCAGTACCGGCAGCAGCCTTTGCCAGCCGGTTTCGCTTAACAAACCGTTGCTGTCGACCAGGCAGGTCAGATGATTCAGGGCGGCATCGGCTTTGATCGCTGAGAATAGCGTCACTAAAAACGGTAATTGCGTTGTGGCCTCACCGCCGCTCACGGTGATCCCCTCGATAAACGGTGCGGATTTGCGGATCTTTGAAAGGATCTCCTCCACGCTCAGGCGGTGCGCCATAGGCGTTGCCTGCTGCTGGCACAGGTGCAGGCAGGTGTCGCACTGCTGGCAGTCACTCTCCTGCCACCAGACGCGTCCCGCCTGTATGGTCAGCGCGTCGTGCGGGCAGTGGGGCACGCAGTCCCCGCAGTCGTTGCAGCGGCCGATCGTCCACGGGTTGTGGCAGGTTTTACAGCGCAGGTTGCAGCCCTGCAGGAACAGGGCCAGGCGGCTGCCCGGCCCGTCCACGCAGGAAAAAGGGATGACCTGACTAACTAAAGCGCATCTGCTGTTCATGGCTTATCACGCGCGGCTGACGTTCCAGAATACGGGTATTGCGCGCGGCTTCTTCACCCAGCCAGGTGGTATTGGTGCGCGATCCGGCTTCCCGGTACTTCTCCAGATCCGACAACCGCACCATATAACCGGTGACGCGCACCAGATCGTTACCCGCGACGTTGGCGGTAAACTCGCGCATCCCCGCCCTGAACGCGCCGAGACAGAGCTGGACCACCGCCTGCGGGTTACGTTTTACCGTCTCATCCAGCGTCAAAATATCGCTGATCCCGGAAGCGTAGTGCTTGTGGTGCGGCGCCACCGCCAGCAGGTGGCTGATGGGATCCGGCTCGTCGCCGTAGGGCAGGCGCGCGCCCGGCGTGGTGCCCGAGTCAGAGCTGATCCCCGACTGCGCATGCAGCATCGCGCGCTGCTTCCAGCCGTGTTTCACCGGCGTGTTTTCGACAAACGCCGCAAGCTGTTCGCTGATGCGATAGCCCAGCGCGTTGGCCTGCTCGTCTTTGCCGTAACGCCCAGTCATCCCGGCTTTCTCACAGAGCACGTTTACCGCTTCTGCCAGGCCGTACATGCCAAACATAGGCACAAACCGATCGGCATCAATCAGCCCCTCTTTCACCAGGAAGCTATTCTCAAAGAAGCCGGATTGTTGATACAGGAAATCGCAGCGGGCATCGATGATGGCCATTTGCTGCTGGCAGTAATGCGGGAGGGCGCGGCTGAAGAAGTCTTCCATTGACGTACTGTGTTCGGCGATGGCCTTGAGGTTGAGGCGCACCAGGGTGCTGCCACCGCCTGCCAGAGGCAGGGAGTTGTAACAGCTCACTACGCCGTAATGGCCTTTTGTGAAAATTTTATCATTCACCGGGCCATTAGAAATATGCGGTTTACTGCATTCACATATGTTTTTCGCCACCTCAAGCAGCAAATCATCCGGGGTGATCGCTGGATCATAAATAAAGGTCAGGTTCGGCGCGACCTGCTTCAGCTCTGCATCGGCACGCAGAATGGCGCGCGTGACGGGGGTATCTTCCGGCCCGATATTGGCATGCATAAAGGCATCGGGCAACGTACGGTCGAGATAGCGCCAGAAACGTTTTATTCGGCTATTGATTTCTTCTTGTGTTAGAATTCTAACATAAAGTTGCAGCAACGCATCAAGCTGACCGAGATAGACCGGCATCGATGTGACGGACGGAACATGGTGGTAGAGGATGGTTAACAGTGAGAGGGCGTCGTCGAGATCTTTTGCCCCTTCCAGCTCCAGCCATTCTGAACCATTAGCCAGAAATTTTGCGTAATCCGGCAGAACGTAACGGGGTTTGTAAGGCGCATGGCCTTCGAACATGTCGCAGATGAACCCCTCGTCCAGCGCGGCGCGCGCAGCTTCAGGAAGTGCCGGATACGGCAGGTTGTTTTCCGCTTCCAGCGCCAGAAAATGACGTTTTTGTTCCGGGGATAACACCGGGCTTGTCACAATCTGCTGGCAACGTTGCTGCAGGGCGTCGGGGCTGGAGTGGGACATGTTCGCTTCCTTGAGTGTTCTGCGGATGATGAACGGATTGTAGAAAGCCTGCCTGTCGGCACTTTTGATCCGACAGGGGGTATCGCTGCTTTAGTCGGCAATGTGCACGCTAAAGTTTGAAGAAGATCTCATTACAGTAATGCAAATTTGCACGCAGTTTTCATTAACTGTGATGAATGTCGAAGTGTGGATGCGGGTGGATGTTAGAATACTCACAGACCCGCAAGGTAAAATTTATACGGCACTGCCGTTGGAGAATGTTATGACCGATTTAACTGCAAGCAGCCTGCGCGCGTTGAAACTGATGGACCTGACCACCCTGAACGATGACGACACCAATGAGAAAGTCATCGCCCTGTGCCATCAGGCGAAAACGCCGGTGGGCAACACCGCAGCCGTCTGTATCTACCCGCGCTTTATCCCGATTGCCCGTAAGACGCTGAAAGAGCAGGGCACCCCGGACGTGCGCATTGCAACCGTCACTAACTTCCCGCATGGCAACGATGATATCGAGATTGCGCTGGCAGAAACCCGCGCGGCGATTGCCTACGGCGCAGACGAAGTTGACGTGGTGTTCCCGTACCGCGCGCTGATCGCCGGCAACGAGCAGGTCGGTTTTGACCTGGTGAAGGCCTGTAAAGACGCGTGTGCGGCGGCAAACGTGCTCCTGAAAGTGATCATCGAAACCGGCGAGCTGAAAGAAGAGGCGCTGATTCGTAAAGCCTCTGAAATCTCCATCAAAGCCGGTGCGGATTTCATTAAAACCTCTACCGGTAAAGTACCGGTAAATGCGACCCCGGAAAGCGCGCGCATCATGATGGAAGTGATCCGCGACATGGGCGTGTCTAAAACCGTGGGCTTCAAACCTGCGGGCGGCGTGCGTACCGCGGAAGACGCGCAGCAGTTCCTGGCGATTGCCGACGAGCTGTTTGGCGCCGACTGGGCCGATTCCCGTCACTACCGCTTCGGCGCCTCCAGCCTGCTGGCCAGCCTGCTGAAAGCGCTGGGTCACGGCGACGGTAAGAGCGCAAGCAGCTACTAAGTTTGAATTGCCGGGTGGCGCTACGCTTACCCGGCCTACCCGGATCGTGGTCGGGTAAACCGTACCCGCCACCATTCACCCGATTCCTCATGGGGGTTACCGTGTTTCTCGCACAAGAAATTATTCGTAAAAAACGTGATGGTCATGCATTAAGCGACGAAGAGATCCGCTTCTTCATCAACGGCATTCGTGATAACACCGTCTCTGAAGGGCAGATTGCGGCTCTGGCGATGACCATTTTCTTCCACGATATGTCGATGCCTGAGCGCGTGTCGCTGACCATGGCGATGCGAGATTCAGGAACCGTTCTGGACTGGAAAAGCCTCAACCTTAACGGCCCGATTGTGGATAAACACTCCACCGGCGGCGTGGGCGACGTGACCTCCCTGATGCTTGGCCCCATGGTGGCAGCCTGTGGCGGTTATATCCCGATGATCTCCGGGCGCGGCCTGGGCCACACCGGCGGTACGCTCGACAAACTGGAAGCCATTCCGGGCTTCGATATCTTCCCGGATGACAACCGCTTCCGCGACATTATTAAAGACGTTGGTGTGGCGATTATCGGCCAGACCAGCTCTCTTGCTCCGGCAGACAAGCGTTTCTACGCGACCCGCGACATCACCGCGACCGTTGACTCCATCCCGCTGATCACCGCCTCTATCCTGGCGAAGAAGCTGGCAGAAGGGCTGGACGCGCTGGTGATGGACGTGAAGGTAGGCAGCGGCGCGTTTATGCCAACCTATGAACTCTCTGAGGCGCTGGCCGAAGCGATCGTTGGCGTCTCCAACGGCGCGGGCGTGCGCACTACCGCACTGCTCACCGACATGAACCAGGTGCTGGCTTCCAGCGCCGGTAACGCCGTCGAAGTGCGCGAAGCCGTCCAGTTCCTGACAGGCGAATACCGCAACCCGCGTCTGTTCGATGTCACCATGGCGCTGTGCGTGGAGATGTTAATCTCCGGCAAGCTGGCCAAAGACGACGCCGACGCCCGCGCGAAGCTACAGGCGGTACTGGACAACGGCAAAGCGGCGGAGATCTTTGGCCGCATGGTTGCGGCGCAGAAAGGCCCGACCGACTTCGTCGAAAACTATGCGAAGTACCTGCCGACCGCGACGCTCAGCAAAGCGGTGTATGCCGACAGCGAAGGGTTTGTCTCGGCAATGGATACCCGCGCGCTGGGTATGGCGGTCGTGTCTATGGGCGGCGGCCGTCGTCAGGCGTCAGATACCATTGATTACAGCGTCGGCTTCACCGATATGGCCCGTCTGGGCGACAGCGTTGACGGCCAACGTCCGCTGGCGGTGATCCACGCCAAAGATGAAGCCAGCTGGCAGGAAGCGGCGAAAGCGGTGAAGGCGGCTATTACGCTTGACAATAAAGCGCCGGAAACCACACCGACTGTCTATCGCCGTATCACCGAATAGCGGTATACTGATCTGATCGATAATTTTTGAAGCACTACGTACGGAGAACAATTATGAAACGTGCATTTATTATGGTGCTGGACTCATTCGGCATCGGCGCAACCGAAGATGCGGAACGTTTTGGTGACGTGGGTTCCGATACCATGGGTCACATCGCGGAAGCCTGTGCGAAAGGCGAAGCGGACAACGGTCGTAAAGGCCCTCTGACTCTACCTAACCTGACCCGCCTCGGGCTGGTGAAAGCGCATGAAGGCTCTACCGGTAAAATCGCAGCCGGTATGGACGGCAACGCGGAAGTGGTGGGCGCTTACGCCTGGGCGCACGAGCTCTCCTCCGGTAAAGACACCCCGTCTGGACACTGGGAAATCGCCGGTGTGCCTGTGCTGTTCGACTGGGGTTACTTCTCCGATCACGAGAACAGCTTCCCGCAGGAACTGCTCGATAAGCTGGTGAAGCGTGCCAACCTGCCGGGCTATCTCGGCAACTGCCACTCCTCCGGTACCGTGATTCTGGACCAGCTCGGCGAAGAGCACATGAAAACCGGCAAGCCGATTTTCTACACCTCTGCTGACTCCGTGTTCCAGATTGCCTGCCACGAAGAGACGTTTGGCCTGGATAAACTGTACGAGCTGTGTGAAATCGCCCGTGAAGAGCTGACCGAAGGCGGCTACAACATCGGCCGCGTGATCGCGCGTCCGTTTATTGGCGACAAAGCGGGTAACTTCCAGCGTACCGGTAACCGTCACGATCTGGCCGTTGAGCCGCCGGCACCGACCGTACTGCAGAAACTGGTTGATGAGAAAGGCGGTCACGTGGTTTCTGTAGGTAAAATCGCGGATATCTACGCTAACTGCGGCATCACCAAAAAGGTCAAAGCGACCGGACTCGATGCGCTGTTCGATGCCACCATCAAAGAGATGAAAGAAGCGGGCGACAAGACCATTGTCTTCACCAACTTCGTCGACTTCGACTCCTCCTGGGGTCACCGTCGCGACGTAGCGGGTTATGCTGCGGGTCTTGAGCTGTTCGACCGCCGCCTGCCGGAGCTGATGGAGCTGGTGGGTGAAGATGACATTCTGATCCTGACCGCGGACCACGGCTGCGATCCGACCTGGACCGGTACCGACCACACCCGTGAGCACATTCCGGTGCTGGTGTACGGTCCGAAAGTGAAGCCAGGTTCGCTGGGTCACCGTGAAACCTTCGCGGACATCGGCCAGACCCTGGCGAAATACTTTGGTACGTCTGACATGGAATATGGCAAAGCCATGTTCTGATGTCATTGCCCGGTGGCGCTTCGCTTACCTGGCCTACGGTTTTGTAGGCCGGGTAAGGCGTAGCCGCCACCCGGCAAAAACAACAAGTTAAAAGGAACTGAAGATGGCAACTCCTCACATTAATGCAGAAATGGGTGATTTCGCTGACGTCGTATTGATGCCGGGCGACCCGCTGCGCGCGAAGCACATTGCAGAAACCTTCCTGGAAGACGTGCGTGAAGTGAACAACGTTCGCGGCATGCTGGGCTTCACGGGTACTTATAAAGGCCGCAAAATCTCCGTTATGGGCCACGGCATGGGTATCCCATCCTGCTCCATCTACACCAAAGAGCTGATCACCGATTTCGGTGTGAAGAAAATCATCCGCGTAGGCTCCTGCGGTGCGGTGCGTATGGACGTTAAGCTGCGTGACGTGGTGATCGGCATGGGCGCGTGTACCGACTCTAAAGTCAACCGCATCCGTTTTAAGGATCATGACTTTGCAGCCATCGCTGACTTTGACATGGTGCGTAACGCGGTTGACGCGGCAAAAGCGCTGGGCGTTGACGCGCGCGTGGGCAACCTGTTCTCTGCCGATCTGTTCTACTCGCCAGAAGGCGACATGTTCGACGTGATGGAAAAATACGGCATCCTGGGCGTGGAAATGGAAGCGGCCGGTATCTACGGCGTAGCGGCTGAATTCGGTGCGAAAGCGCTGACCATCTGCACCGTATCTGACCATATCCGTACCCACGAGCAGACTACCGCTGCCGAGCGTCAGACCACCTTCAACGACATGATCAAAATCGCGCTGGAATCCGTTCTGCTGGGCGATAAAGAGTAAGAGCTGTTGTGCCGGGTGGCGGCCTCGCCTGACCCGGCCTACGGTTTTGTAAGCCCGCTAAGCGCAGCGCAAGCGGGCTTTTTTACTAGCGCACGGCCTGTGCAACCCATGCTGACAAATCCCTTAACTCTTTTTCCTGCTCCGGAAAATCGCCGATCAGCGCATCACACTCCTGCTGCAACATATCCGCCCGATACAAACAGCCCTGCAGACGAGCGGCTAACGCCTCTAACGGTGCCGGATTGAGACTATCCGTAAAGACCTGCGTGCGGGTGATATGGCCTTTCTCCACGTCGAAGTGCAGCTCCACGCCGCCCCAGGTAAACCGTTCGTCCAGCAGATGGGAAAAGGCAGGGGCCTGACCGAAGTTCCACTCCCAGCTGCTCTGGCGCGCAAAGGTTTCCGCGAAGTTGGGCAGGTCCGGTGTTTTGTCAGGGGAGATCGCTTCAGCTTCTACCCGCTCGCCGTAATGTTCGAAGAAGGCTTCACGAATCGCATCGCAAATCTGCTCGTGAGTAATCCCGGGCAGCAGTTCCACCAGATTCGCCACGCGCCCGCGCACGGAGGTGATGCCCTTAGCCTGTAGCTTTTTCTTATCTGGATTAAGGTAGTTAGCCAGACGGCTGAGATCGGCGTTCAGCAGCAGGGTGCCGTGGTGGAATCCGCGATCCATCGTTTCGCGATAGGCAGAGCCGGATACCTTGCGGTCGCCATCGGGCGTTTTGACCACCAGATCGTTACGTCCGGAGGCTTCAGCCGTCACGCCGAGCGAATTGAGCGCGTTGAGGACGATGGACGTTGAGATGGTTTTGTCGTATTCCGGTTTGCCCGCCATAAAGGTAAAGCAGGTATTGCCCAGATCGTGGAATACCGCGCCGCCGCCGCTGCTGCGGCGCGCCAGACGGACGTTGTCCTCTTCCATACGGCGGGTGTTGCACTCTTTCCACGGGTTTTGCGCACGACCAATAACCACCGTATCGGCATTGCGCCAGAGAAACAGTACGCGCTGGGTGGCAGGCATCTGGCGGAAGATGCACTCCTCCACTGCCAGGTTAAACCAGGGATCGTAAGAGTCAGAGACAAGCAGGCGTAACGTCGACATGGCAGAGTTCCTTTTCCGAATCATCCGCCTACTTTATCACTATTCTTTCTTCTCGCTCTCTTCGTCTTCGGGGACTGACCGGCTGGCGGTCAGCAGGAACGGGGATTGCTGCCAGCGCGTGCGCTTGCCGCGAAGCAGGGTGCGTGCCAGCACAACGCCGATGGCGAGTGAAAGCAGCAGCATCAGGCGCAGAATATTGGTGGTATTATCGACCTGTTTGGCTTCAGTGGGCAGGGTGTGGGTATCAAGGGTGAGGCGCAGATAGCCCAGCGGGCCATTCTTCCCCTGAATAGGTTCAACAAGCTGCTGGTTGAAGTAGCCGCCGGCTTTTTTGCCGTCCAGCGCCAGCCTGTCTCGCACGTCGACGTGCTCACCCGCGCGGGCAATCAGGTTGCCTTGCTCATCATAGACACCGGCATCAAGAATGCGGCTGTTCTCCGTGAGCAGGCGTAAAACCTGGCCTATCCGCTTCTCGTCAGGCGTTTCGTTACGCATGGACGGCGCGACGTTGAGCGTGACCTGGCGTGCCAGCGTGCGGGCCAGCTCTTCAAACTGCGGGTTGCGTTGCCGTTGATGGTTCTGGCTAAACCACGATGCCCCTTGCATCAGCACCACTAAGAGTGCGAGACAGGAAAGGACAATCACGGCGCGATGGAGCCGGAATTTCAGTTTTGCGCGAGCCATATTCCACCTGCTGAAAATTTACGGCTTAATGTTGCCAGAAGTGATGGTTACAGGGTAGCCTCATGCGTTATTTTCCCTCTGCAACCTTCCGGCGCGAACGAAATTACAGGAGCTTTAATGCCGAACATTACCTGGTGTGACCTGCCAACGGATGTCTCTTTATGGCCAGGATTGCCGCTCTCTTTAAGTGGCGATGAGGTGATGCCTCTGGATTACCACGCCGGTCGTAGCGGCTGGCTGCTGTACGGACGCGGTCTGGATAAGCAACGCCTGACCCAGTATCAAACCAAACTGGGGGCCGCGATGGTCATCGTCGCCGCCTGGTGCGTGGAAGACTACCAGGTCATTCGCCTGGCGGGCTCTCTGACCCAGCGCGCCACGCGCCTGGCGCATGACGCAGGGCTGGATGTCGCACCGCTGGGTAAAATTCCGCACCTGAAAACGCCTGGCCTGCTGGTCATGGACATGGATTCTACCGCCATTCAGATCGAGTGTATCGACGAAATTGCGAAGCTGGCGGGCAGCGGCGAGCTGGTGGCTGAAGTCACCGAGCGTGCGATGCGCGGCGAGCTGGATTTCACCGCCAGCCTGCGACAGCGCGTGGCGACCCTGAAAGGGGCCGATGCCAACATTCTGCGTCAGGTGCGCGACGTGCTGCCGCTGATGCCCGGGCTGACGCAGCTGGTGCTGAAGCTGCAGTCCCTCGGCTGGAAGGTGGCGATTGCCTCCGGCGGCTTCACCTTCTTCGCGGATTATCTGCGGGAAAAACTGCATCTGACCACCGTGGTGGCCAACGAGCTGGAGATCATGGACGGCAAGCTGACCGGCCAGGTGATCGGCGATATTGTGGATGCCCAGTACAAAGCCAATACGCTGACGCGCCTCGCGGAAAAATATGAAATTCCGGTTGTCCAGACCGTCGCCATCGGTGACGGCGCGAACGACCTGCCGATGATCAAAGCGGCCGGCCTGGGCATTGCCTACCATGCCAAGCCAAAAGTGAATGAAAAGACGGAAGTGACTATCCGTCACGCTGACCTGATGGGGGTGTTCTGCATTCTCTCCGGCAGCCTTAATCAGAAATAACGGTCTGCTTTGTAGGCCGGGTAAGCGTAAGCGCCACCCGGCATGCAGGCCGCAGAGAAATAACGAGGTAAACCGTGGCGAAAGCTCCAAAACGCGCATTTGTCTGTAATGAATGTGGTGCGGATTATCCGCGCTGGCAGGGGCAATGCAGCGCCTGCCATGCCTGGAACACCATCACCGAAGTGCGTGGTGTGGCGGCTTCGCCGAGCGTGGCGCGCAATGAACGCCTGAGTGGCTATGCGGGCAATGCAGGCGTGTCGAAGGTACAAAAACTTTCAGACATCAGCCTGGAGGCGCTGCCGCGCTTCTCCACCGGCTTCAAGGAATTTGACCGCGTGCTCGGCGGCGGCGTGGTGCCGGGCAGCGCGATCCTGATCGGCGGTAACCCGGGCGCGGGTAAATCGACTCTGCTGCTGCAAACGCTTTGCAAGCTCGCCGAACAGATGAAAACCCTGTACGTCACGGGCGAAGAATCACTCCAGCAGGTGGCGATGCGCGCGCACCGCCTGGGCCTGCCGACCGGCAACCTGAATATGCTGTCGGAAACCAGCATCGAGCAGATCTGCATGATCGCCGAAGAAGAGCAGCCGAAGCTGATGGTGATCGACTCCATCCAGGTGATGCACATGGCGGACATCCAGTCCTCGCCGGGCAGCGTCGCGCAGGTGCGTGAAACCGCGGCCTACCTGACGCGCTTTGCCAAAACGCGCGGCGTGGCGATTGTGATGGTGGGTCACGTGACCAAAGACGGCTCGCTGGCGGGACCGAAGGTGCTCGAACACTGTATCGACTGCTCGGTAATGCTCGACGGCGACGCGGACTCTCGCTTCCGTACCCTGCGCAGCCATAAAAACCGCTTTGGGGCGGTTAACGAACTGGGCGTGTTTGCCATGACCGAACAGGGGCTGCGCGAAGTCAGCAACCCGTCGGCCATCTTCCTGAGCCGGGGAGATGAGATCACCTCCGGCAGTTCGGTGATGGTGCTGTGGGAAGGGACGCGCCCGCTGCTCGTCGAAATTCAGGCACTGGTGGATCACTCGATGATGGGCAACCCGCGGCGCGTGGCGGTCGGTCTGGAACAGAACCGCCTGGCAATCCTGCTGGCGGTGCTGCACCGTCACGGCGGGCTGCAGATGGCGGATCAGGACGTCTTCGTGAACGTGGTCGGCGGCGTCAAAGTCACCGAGACCAGCGCAGACCTGGCGCTGCTGCTGGCGATGGTCTCCAGCCTGCGCGACAGACCGCTGCCGCAGGATCTGGTCGTCTTCGGCGAAGTGGGCCTTGCCGGGGAAATCCGTCCGGTGCCGAGCGGCCAGGAGCGTATCTCCGAGGCGGCAAAACACGGTTTCCGTCGGGCTATCGTTCCCGCTGCCAACGTGCCGAAAAAAATCCCGGAAGGGATGCAGGTCTTTGGCGTGAAGAAACTCGCAGATGCGTTAAATGTCTTTGACGACTTATAATTACGTATTCGATTTTGCAGGAGGCACCGTAATTTATGTCATCATTTGACTACATCAAGACCGCTATCCGCCAGAAAGGCTGCACGTTGCAGCAGGTGGCAGACGCCAGCGGCATGACCAAAGGCTACCTGAGCCAACTGCTGAACGCCAAAATCAAAAGCCCCAGCGCGCAGAAGCTGGAAGCGCTGCACCGCTTTCTGGGGCTGGAATTCCCGCGTATGCAAAAGAACATCGGCGTGGTGTTTGGCAAGTTTTACCCGCTGCATACCGGGCATATCTATCTGATCCAGCGCGCCTGTAGCCAGGTGGACGAGCTGCACATCATCATGGGGTACGACGAAACCCGCGATCGTCAGCTGTTTGAAGACAGCGCCATGTCGCAGCAGCCGACCGTGCCGGACCGTCTGCGCTGGCTGCTTCAGACCTTCAAGTACCAGAAAAACATTCGCATTCATGCCTTTAACGAAGAGGGTATGGAGCCGTACCCGCACGGCTGGGACGTGTGGAGCAACGGCATCAAAGCGTTTATGGAAGAGAAGGGCATTGCGCCTAACTGGATCTACACCTCTGAAGAGTCCGACGCGCCGCAGTTCCGCGAGCATCTGGGCATCGAGACGGTGCTGATCGATCCGAAACGCACCTTTATGAACATCAGCGGGGCGCAGATCCGCGAAAACCCGTTCCGCTACTGGGATTACATCCCGACCGAAGTGAAGCCGTTCTTCGTGCGCACGGTAGCTATTCTGGGCGGCGAGTCGAGCGGTAAATCAACGCTGGTCAACAAGCTCGCTAACATCTTCAACACGACCAGCGCGTGGGAGTACGGCCGTGACTATGTCTTCTCGCACCTGGGCGGCGACGAGATGGCGCTGCAGTATTCCGACTACGACAAAATCGCGCTCGGTCACGCTCAGTACATTGATTTCGCGGTGAAATACGCCAACAAGGTGGCGTTCATCGATACCGATTTTGTCACCACCCAGGCGTTCTGCAAAAAATACGAAGGGCGCGAGCACCCGTTCGTGCAGGCGCTGATTGACGAATATCGCTTTGACCTGGTGATTCTGCTGGAAAACAACACCCCGTGGGTGGCCGACGGCATGCGCAGCCTCGGCAGCTCGGTGGACAGGCGGGAATTCCAGTCCATGCTGGTGGAGATGCTCAACGAAAACAACGTTGAGTTTGTGCACGTTGAAGAGTCAGACTACGACTCCCGTTTCCTGCGCTGCGTCGAACTGGTGAAGGAGATGATGGGGGAGCAGGGTTAATAACTTTCCCCTCACGCTAACCCTCTCCCAAAGGGAGAGGGGACTTTAATCTCCCTTTGGGAGAGGGCCGGAGTGAGGGAATCAGTCCACTCAGAACTCAACCACCACTTTCCCTCGCATATGCCCGTCCAGCACCTTGCGGTGCGCCTCGGTAATGCTCTCCACGCTCAGCCCGTGCAGCGTTTCACTCAGTGAGCTTTCCACCACGCCGTTATCCACCAGCTTCGCGACCTCATTGAGGATCTCACCCTGACGCGCCATATCAGCGGTCTGGTACATGCTGCGGGTGTACATAAATTCCCAGTGCAGGGCGGCGGATTTGGACTTCAGCTTGTCCTGGTTCAGCGGGTGTTCATTCTCCACGATAGAACAGATATGCCCCTGCGGTGCAATCAGGTCGCTGACCGCAGCCCAGTGCCCGTCGGTGTCGTTGAGGATGAAAATGTAATCCACAAAGGTCAGCCCGTGCTTCGCCAGTTCGCCTTTCAGATCGCGGTAGTTCACCACCACATCTGCACCGCGATCGCGGCACCACCGGGCGGAATCTTCACGGGACGCGGTTGCGATCACTTTTACCTTGCTGTTGTGCTTCGCAAACGGGATCGCCAGCGATCCCACGCCGCCCGCACCGCCGATGATCAGCAGGGTTTTGTCCGCACCGGCGTCCTGAATGTTCAGCCGTTCAAACAGGCCTTCCCACGCGGTGAGCGCGGTCAAGGGCAGCGCGGCGGCAGCCGCCCAGCCGAGGCTTGACGGTTTGTGCCCGGCAATGCGCGCATCGATCAGCTGATGTGTGGTGTTGCTGCCCGGACGGGTGATGTCGCCTGCGTACCACACTTCATCTCCCGGTTTGAATCCGGTGACGCCAGCCCCAACGGCTTTGACGATCCCGCTGGCATCCCAACCCAGCACGCGCGGCTCCTTCAGCCCGCTTTTAGCAATGCCCGCGTGGACTTTGGTATCGACCGGGTTAACGGAGACGGCTTTCACCTCCACCAGCAGATCGTGCTCGCCGGGCTGCGGCATCGGTGGAGTGATTTCAATGAAAGTAGAGGGATTTTCAGGGTTAACGGCGATGGCTTTAACTGACATGGTGTGCTCCTCAATGGCATGCGTTTTGTTGAGGCTAGTCTATTAAGTGGCCATCAGCGTGATAAGATGGACAATTAAGAACTCAGCGTTCGTACAGGATGAACAATCATGTTTAAACAGCTGCAGGATATGGCGCTATTCGCGCTGGTGGCCGAGATGGGCAGCTTTACCGCGGCAGCCCAGAAGGCGGAGCTGCCAAAATCCAGCGTGAGCCAGCGGATTAGCCAGCTGGAGCAGCAGGTGGGCATTCGCCTGCTTAACCGCACCACGCGCAGGCTGAACCTGACGTTTGCGGGTGAACACTATCTTGTCCACTGCCGGGAGATGCTGGCGGCCAGCGAGCGGGCGGAGTACGCCATCCAGCGCCTGCGCGAAAACCCCAGCGGGCGGCTGCGCATCACCTGCCCGGCGGGGATTGGCGCGACGCTGCTGGCGCATATGAATGCCGAGTTCCAGCTTCGCTATCCCGAGGTTTCGCTGGACGTGTCGATCTCTGATGACGTGGTGGATCTGGTCGAGGCCGGCTTTGACGTGGCGCTGCGTACCGGCAAGCCGCAGGACTCCTCCCTGATTGGCCGCATGATCGGGCACTGCCCGCGCTACATGCTGGCCTCGCCGGACTATCTGGCGCGCCGTGGGCCGCTAACGCATCCCCGTCAGCTGGTGGAGCACCGCAGCATTACGCACAGAGCCTGGTCGGAGTGGCTTCTGCGAAGCGAGAGCGAGGATTACCGCTACCTGCCGGATAACGCGCACATGACCGATAACCTGGTATACGCCCGCGAATGTGCGATTGCCGGTGCGGGGATTACTCTCCTTCCGGCTTTTTTGCTGGAAGATAAGGTCGAGAAAGGGGCGCTGGTGCAGGTACTGCCGGAGTGGAACGTTGAAGGAAACGACCTGTGGCTGGCCTATCCGAGCCGTAAGCTCAACTCACCCGCGCTGATGAGCTATATCGACTTTGCAATGCAGTTTGATGAGGTGAAGCGGTATTACGTGGGTAAATAAAAAAGCCGGGTGGCGGCTTCGCCTTACCCGGCCTACAAACAGCGCAGAACCGTAGGCCGGGTAAGCGTGAGCGCCACCCGGCTTTTGGGCACTTACTTAGAAATACGCTTGTACTTAATACGCTTCGGCTCCAGCGCGTCGGCGCCCAGCGTGCGTTTCTTGTACTCTTCGTATTCGGTGAAGTTACCTTCGAAGAACTCCACTTTACCTTCATCCTGGTAGTCCAGAATGTGGGTCGCGATACGGTCGAGGAACCAGCGGTCGTGCGAGATAACCATCGCGCAGCCCGGGAACTCCAGCAGGGCGTTTTCCAGCGCGCGCAGGGTTTCGATATCCAGGTCGTTGGTTGGTTCATCGAGCAGCAGAACGTTACCGCCCACCTGCAGCAGCTTCGCCAGGTGCAGACGACCGCGCTCACCGCCGGACAGCTCGCCCACGCGTTTGCCCTGGTCGGTGCCTTTGAAGTTAAAGCGGCCAACGTAGGCGCGGCTTGGCATCTCGGTGTTGCCGATACGCATGATATCCAGACCGCCGGAAACTTCTTCCCACACGGTTTTGCTGTTATCCATCGCGTCGCGGAACTGGTCGACGGAGGCCAGCTTCACGGTCTCACCCAGGGTGATAGAGCCGCTGTCTGGCTGTTCCTGACCGGACATCATGCGGAACAGGGTCGATTTACCCGCGCCGTTCGGACCGATGATGCCCACGATAGCGCCTTTCGGTACGGAGAAGGTCAGATCGTCGATCAGCACGCGGTCGCCGTAGGACTTACGCAGGTTGGTCACTTCAACCACTTTATCCCCCAGACGAGCTCCAGGTGGAATAAACAGTTCGTTGGTTTCGTTACGTTTCTGGTATTCGGTGTTGTTCAGCTCTTCGAAGCGTGCCAGACGGGCTTTGCCCTTAGACTGACGGCCTTTCGCGCCCTGACGCACCCACTCCAGCTCTTTCTCGATAGACTTACGGCGCGCCGCTTCCTGAGACGCTTCCTGAGCCAGACGCTGATCTTTCTGCTCCAGCCAGGAGGAGTAGTTGCCTTCCCACGGAATACCTTCACCGCGGTCCAGCTCCAGGATCCAGCCGGCGACGTTGTCGAGGAAGTAACGGTCGTGGGTAATCGCCACAACGGTGCCTTCGAAGTCGTGCAGGAAGCGCTCCAGCCACGCCACGGATTCCGCATCCAGGTGGTTAGTCGGTTCGTCGAGCAGCAGCATGTCTGGTTTTTCCAGCAGCAGGCGGCACAGCGCCACGCGGCGGCGTTCACCACCGGAGAGGTTCGCGATTTTTGCATCCCAGTCCGGCAGACGCAGGGCATCCGCCGCGCGCTCCAGCTGCACGTTCAGGTTGTGACCGTCGTGCGCCTGGATGATCTCTTCATACTTGCCCTGCTGTGCGGCCAGCTTGTCGAAGTCCGCATCCGGTTCGGCATATTTGGCATACACTTCATCCAGACCTTTCAGGGCGTTAACCACTTCGGACACCGCTTCTTCAACGGATTCGCGAACGGTGTGTTCCGGGTTCAGCTGAGGTTCCTGCGGCAGGTAGCCAATCTTGATGCCAGGCTGCGGACGGGCTTCACCTTCGATGTCTGTATCAATGCCGGCCATGATGCGCAGCAGGGTGGACTTACCGGCACCGTTGAGACCCAGAACACCGATTTTTGCGCCCGGGAAGAAGCTCAGCGAGATATTTTTAAGAATATGACGTTTCGGCGGGACAACTTTGCCGACACGATGCATGGTATAAACGAATTGAGCCACGTTGGACTTCGCCTCTTTTATCGTAATGAGAAGGAATTTCAGCCTCGAAGTGTAGCCTTTTTCCCGCCCTAATCCCAGCCAGGAACGTCGGGAGTGTTAAAACGCGCAAGAAAGGTAAAAAAGTGTCCATGACGTGGCGTGTTGCAGGATGCCTGGTTAGCATAAGTTAATGAGACTTTGACGTGGCAAGACGCTGCAATTGACGAAAAAACAATGAGGAAGAGCTTGTGGAAAAAGCCAAACGGGTGGTCTGGCGTCTGCTGGCTGCCAGCGTATGCGTAATGGCGGTAAGCCAGGCGGTGCATGCCGATTCACTGGATGAACAACGTAGCCGGTATGCCCAGATTAAGCAGGCATGGGACAACAAGCAGATGGATACCGTGCAGGCGCTGATGCCGACGCTCAAGGATTATCCGCTGTATCCGTATCTGGAGTATCGTCAAATTACGGACGATCTCATGAATCAACCCACCGTTACCGTGAATAACTTCATTCAGGCGAACCCGACCCTGCCGCCAGCCCGGAATCTTCAGTCTCGTTTTGTGAACGAACTGGCGCGTCGCGAAGACTGGCGCGGGCTGCTGGCGTTTAGCCCTGAAAAGCCGAATACCACCGAAGCGCAGTGTAACTACTACTACGCAAAATGGGCGACCGGCCAGCAGGAAGAGGCCTGGGCCGGGGCGAAAGAGCTCTGGCTGACCGGGAAAAACCAGCCGAACGCCTGTGATTCCCTGTTCGGCGCGTGGCGTGCTTCCGGCAAGCAGGATCCGCTGTCCTACCTCGAGCGTATCCGCCTGGCGATGAAAGCCGGTAATACGCGTCTGGTGACTGCGCTGGCGGGGCAGATGCCGTCCGATTACCAGACGATCTCCACGGCGGTTATCTCGCTGGCAAACGATCCCAACAGCGTCCTGACCTTTGCCCGCAGTACGGGCGCGACCGATTTTACCCGCCAGATGGCGGCGGTGGCTTTTGCCAGCGTGGCGCGTGACGATGTGGAAAACGCGCGGCTGATGATCCCGCAGCTGGTGCAGGCGCAGCAGCTTAATGAGGAGCAAACGCAGGAGCTGCGCGATATCGTGGCGTGGCGACTGATGGGCACCGATGTGACCGACGAGCAGGCGCGCTGGCGAGACGATGCCATTATGCGTTCGAACTCCACGTCGCTGGTGGAGCGCCGCGTGCGCATGGCGCTGGGCACGGGCGATCGCCGTGGACTGAATACCTGGCTTGCGCGGTTGCCTATGGAGGCCAAGGAGAAAGACGAATGGCGCTACTGGCAGGCCGATCTGCTGTTGGAGCGCGGTCGTGATGATGAGGCCAAAGACATTCTTCATACGCTGATGCAGCAGCGCGGGTTCTACCCGATGGCGGCCGCGCAGCGCCTGGGCGAGGAGTACACCTTCCGCATCGATAAAGCGCCCGCTAACGCGAATCCGGCGCTGACCCAGGGGCCAGAAATGGCGCGCGTTCGCGAGCTGATGTACTGGAATATGGACAACACCGCGCGCAGCGAGTGGGCGAATCTGGTGACCAGCCGCACCACCGATGAAAAAGCTCAGCTTGCCCGCTATGCGTTTGATAACCACTGGTGGGATCTGAGCGTGCAGGCGACGATCGCCGGTAAGCTGTGGGATCATCTCGAAGAGCGTTTCCCGCTGGCTTACAAGGATCTGTTCGATCGCTACACCAGCGGCAAAGATATCCCGCAAAGTTACGCGATGGCGATTGCCCGTCAGGAAAGCGCCTGGAACCCGAAAGTCCGTTCCCCGGTGGGCGCCAGCGGCCTGATGCAGATCATGCCGGGCACGGCGACGCACACGGTGAAGATGTTTAACATCCCTGGATACACTAGCCCGTCACAGCTTCTCTATCCGGATACCAACATCAACATCGGTACCAGCTACCTGCAGTATGTGTACCAGCAGTTCGGCAACAACCGCATCTTCTCGTCGGCGGCATACAACGCGGGGCCGGGTCGCGTGCGCACCTGGCTCGGCAACAGCGCCGGACGCATCGACGCCGTGGCGTTTGTCGAGAGCATCCCGTTCTCGGAAACGCGCGGCTACGTGAAGAACGTGCTGGCTTATGACGCCTACTATCGCTACTTCATGGGGCAGAAAGATACCCTGATGAGCGATGCCGAGTGGCAGAGACGTTACTGATCGGCGTGGGTTGTGTTATGCTGTACTCGCTAATGAGTACAAGAGGCAGCATAACATGACCCAGCATTCCCCGTATTCCTCGGCAATGGCCGAACAACGTCATCAGGAGTGGCTTCGTTTTGTGGAGCTGCTTCGCCAGTCTTACGAGCAGGATTTGCATTTACCCCTGATGCAGCTAATGCTCACGCCAGACGAGCGTGAGGCGCTGGGCACGCGCGTGCGGATCATTGAAGAGCTGCTGCGCGGCGAGATGAGCCAGCGCGAGCTGAAAAATGAGCTCGGCGCGGGCATTGCGACGATTACCCGCGGATCGAACAGCCTGAAGTCGGCGCCCGTTGAGCTGCGCCAGTGGCTGGAAGCGGTGTTGTTGAAAAACGCCTAACGATAGATCGCGTTATGGAACGGGCTTAACGCCAGGATCACCGCCTGATGGTAAACGCCTGAACGCGTCAGCGCGCCTGCGGTAAAGACGCCAATCGCCCCTTCTTTACGGCCAATCTCATCAATGCCGGTGTACTGCGACATCACCGGCCCAAGCGCTTCACCCGCACGCACTTTTTCCAGAATGATCTCCGGCAGGGGCAGGGTGGCCGAACGCGCCTCGCCGCGCTGCTCGCGGCTTTCGATCACCACCCAGCTAAAGGTTGCGCCTTCGTCGATACCGGCTTCAATCGCCACCCAAAAGTCCGCATCCGGGGCCGCAGCTCTGGCATTTGCCACGCGATTTCGTGCGCCAGCGCGCGTTTCCTCGCTGCCAAACGGCTGTTCAGGAACGCCACTCTCGACGCCGATGGCCTCAATATGGCAGGATCCTGCGCCGAAGATCTCTTCAAATGCCCTTAGAATTGCCTGAATTTTGGCAGGATTAGTGGTAGCAGAGACAACATGGTGCATAATTAAGCTCGATTCAAAAAAAACTCATCGCAGTATAACGGAAAAAAAGCATGTTACAGGTATACCTTGTTCGCCACGGTGAAACGCAGTGGAACGCCGAGCGACGTATTCAAGGCCAGTCAGACAGTCCTCTCACTGAGAAGGGGGTGCAGCAAGCGTGGCAGGTGGCGGAACGCGCCAGAACGCTGGGCATTACCCACGTGATTACCAGCGATTTAGGTCGCACACAGCAGACGGCGCGCATCATCGCAGACGCCTGCGGCTGTGACGTCATGCTTGAGCCGCGCCTGCGCGAGCTGGATATGGGCGTGCTGGAAAAACGCCATATCGATACGCTGACGGAAACGGAAGAGGGCTGGCGTCGCACGCTGGTGAACGGTACCGAAGATGGCCGTATTCCTGAGGGCGAATCCATGCAGGAGCTCAGCGTACGTATGCATGCCGCCCTGGCGGAATGCCTGAAGCTCCCGGCGGGAAGCCGTCCGCTGCTGGTGAGTCATGGGATTGCATTGGGATGCCTGGTGAGCACCATTCTGGGACTACCGGCTTACGCTGAGCGCCGTTTGCGTCTGCGCAACTGCTCTATTTCCCGAATTGATTATCAGGAGAGCGCGTGGCTGGCGTCAGGTTGGGTGGTGGAGATGGCAGGGGACATTTCGCATCTCGATGCCCCTGCGCTTGACGAACTGCAGCGTTAACGACGTATCGGAATCAAGAATTCCATACGCAGATTGATTGGGCCTTCTTCCGGTTTGGCATCCTGCGCCGGGTAGTAGCGCTCAATGTCCTGACCTTTACGGCGATTCAGATTCAGCATCGGCATGCAGGTTCCGTAAACGGTCAGGATGAACTCCTGAACGCCCGTTCCCAGCCCTTCATAGGCGAACATCACGTATTCACCGCCTTCCAGCACGACAGGTTTTGAACCCTGAATGTAGCCATTGGCCATCTCTGGCGTCAGCGCGGTGGTGTAGAACACCTCCTGCTCGTCGTCCTTTTCCTGGCTCGGGTGCGTTTCGTTGAGACCATACAGAATAGGCGGGATCGCCGGTGCGTGGCTCAGGAAGTCGCGCCAGAACTGGACGCGCATCTGATGACGGAACTCGGAAATCTGCTCCAGCGAACAGGAGTAGCTCTGCGTCGTGCCGATCAGATGGGTTTCCGGCAGGGTAATAATTTCATACTTCGGCATCGCGAACTCGCCCAGACGCAGCGGCGGACGCATGCCAAACGAGCTCCAGTCAGGCGAGCGACGATACAGCGCTGGCGTCAACGAGAACTGTTTTTTAAAGGCGCGGGTGAAGGTCTGCTGCGAATCGAAACGATATTGCAGGGCAATATCCAGAATCGGGCGCGCGGTCAGGCGCAGAGCCACAGCAGATTTCGATAAACGACGTGCGCGAATATAGGCCCCGATAGCATGACCGGTGACATCCTTGAACATCCTTTGCAGATGCCACTTGGAATAGCCTGCTTTAGCCGCCACATTATCCAGTGACAAAGGCTGGTCGAGATGACCTTCCAGCCAGGTGAGCAGGTCGCGAATAATTCCAGCCTGATCCATATACTATCCTCATCCTTAAAACAGCAGGTGCCTGATAACAGGTTAGCGGATAATAGCATTTTTTGATGTTTTAGCATTCAGTGTTTTTTTTGCGCATTCATGCTTTTTGTAGGGCATTATGGGCAAATATATTCTAATCCTGTGATCTTGCTACATTTTTGTCTAAAGTGTTGAATAATCGCTCAGTGTAATTTTAAAGAATGGTAACAATATGAAATACAAGACTTTGCTCTTCACCGCGCTGATGTTGATGGCCGGGCGCGTCGCACAGGCGGAACAGATTGGTTCTGTCGACACCGTGTTCAAAATGTTTGGCCCGGACCACAAAATCGTGGTGGAGGCGTTTGACGATCCGGACGTGAAAAACGTCACCTGCTATGTCAGCCGTGCGAAAACGGGCGGTATCAAGGGCGGTCTGGGGCTGGCGGAAGACACCTCCGATGCGGCGATCTCCTGTCAGCAGGTGGGCCCGGTTGAATTGAGCGATAAAATTAAAAACGGCAAAGCGCAGGGCGACGTGGTATTCCAGAAACGAACCTCGCTGGTGTTCAAAAAGCTGCAGGTTGTGCGTTTCTATGATGCCAAACGCAATACGCTGGCTTACCTGGCCTATTCCGATAAAGTGGTAGAAGGTTCACCGAAAAACGCGATCAGCGCGGTGCCGATTATGCCGTGGCAGTAATTCAGGGATGAGTCATGCAACAATCTGTGGTCTGGCTGGTTGAAGACGAAACCAGTATCGCCGATACGCTGATCTACATGCTTCAGCAGGAAGGATTCGCGGTAAAGGCGTTTGAACGCGGTTTACCCGTGCTGGAGGAGGCGCGGCGGCAGGTTCCGGCGCTCGCCATTTTGGATGTCGGACTGCCCGACATCAGCGGGTTTGAGCTTTGCCGTCGGCTGCTGGCGCAGCATCCCTCGCTGCCTGTGCTGTTTCTGACGGCGCGCAGTGATGAAGTCGATAAGCTGCTTGGCCTGGAAATGGGCGCTGATGATTACGTTGCGAAGCCTTTCTCCCCTCGCGAAGTCTGCGCGCGGGTGCGGACTGTTTTACGGCGCATGCAAAAATCCGCCGCACCGTCAGAAACGTTGCGTATCGGGCAGTTTGAACTGAACGAGCCTGCCGCGCGAATCAGCTGGTGCGGGGAAACATTGCCCCTGACCCGCTACGAATTCTTGCTGCTCAAAACCTTGTTACAGGCACCCGGGCGGGTCTTTTCGCGTCAGCAGCTCATGGACAAGGTATGGGGTGAAGACGGCGACAGCTTCGATCGTACCGTGGACACCCACATCAAAACCCTGCGCGCCAAGCTGCGGGCGGTGAACGAGGAACTGTCCCCCATCAGCACCCATCGCGGTATGGGCTACAGTCTGGGCCTTTACTGATGCGCATTGGGATGCGGTTGTTGCTGGGATATTTCCTCATCGTGGCCATTGCCGCGTGGTTTGTGCTGTCTATCTTTGTTCAGGAAGTGAAGCCCGGCGTGCGCAGGGCAACCGAGGGCACGTTAATCGATACCGCGACCCTGTTGGCCGAAATCGGACGTGATGATTTGCTTTCGGGTCATGCGCAGCAGGGCAAGCTGGCACAGGCCTTTTCCCAGCTTCATCAGCGCCCTTTCCGCGCCAATATCGGCGGGATCCATAAAGTGCGTAACGAGTATCACGTCTACATGACCGATGCGCAGGGCCGCGTCGTGTTTGATTCCGCCGGTCTGGCCGTGGGGCAAGATTACTCGCGCTGGAACGATGTCTGGCTGACGCTTCGCGGCGAATACGGCGCGCGCAGTACCCAGAGCCATCCCGACGATCCGGAGAGCACGGTGATGTATGTTGCCGCGCCGGTTGTGGATCAGGGCAAGATTATCGGCGTGCTGTCTGTGGGGAAACCGAACAGCGCGATGGCGCCGGTGATTCACCGCAGCGAGCGACGGATACTGTGGGCAGGCGGGGCGCTGCTCGGCATTGCCCTGCTGATTGGCCTCGTTGTGGCATGGTGGATCAATCGATCTATCGGTACGTTATCGCGCTATGCCGACTCGGTGACCACGGATACGCCTCTCCCATTGCCTAATCCAGGCAGTAGCGAGCTGCAAAAGCTGGCACAGGCGCTGGAAAATATGCGTATTCGCCTTGAAGGAAAAAACTACATTGAACGCTATGTCCATGCGCTGACCCATGAGCTGAAAAGCCCCATCGCCGCTATACGCGGCGCTGCAGAAATTCTCTCCGAGCAGCCGCCGCCGCAGGTTGCCACGCGGTTTATCGATAATATTCTGGTGCAAAATGCGCGCATGCAGTCGCTGGTTGAAAAGCTGCTCACTCAGGCGCGGCTTGAAAATCGTGTCGAGATTACGCCTGAGGCTGTCAGCGTTGACTCGCTCTTCACTCGGCTTGCAGACGCGCGAGCGACGCTGTTGGCAGCGAAAGAAATTGTGCTGACCCTTCAGCCGACATCGCTTTACGTGGCGGGCGATCCCGACCTTCTCGAACAGGCGCTCGGCAATTTGCTGGATAACGCTATCGATTTCACCCCGCAGGGTGGCGCCATTGCGCTGGCGGCCCGTGAAGATCGCAGGCAGGTAGAGCTGATCGTCACCGACAGCGGAAGCGGGATCCCGGATTACGCGCTGGAGCGTATTTTTGAGCGCTTTTATTCCCTTCCGCGCGAGAACGGGTTAAAGAGCAGCGGGCTCGGGCTGGCGTTTGTTCAGGAGGTGGCGCGTCTGCATCAGGGAGAGATTACATTGCGTAATCGTGATGAAGGTGGCGTGATGGCCACGCTGACACTTCACCGTCCCTTCACATAACTTCAAACTGGCCCCACATAGCCTGGTTACGCTCTCCTCATCACAAAGGAGACGTAATGATGAAATCCCCCCTGTTCTGGAAAGTTAGCACCCTGCTGGGGTGCATCCTGCTGCTGTTAGTCCCGCTTTTTATGGTCAGTAACCTGATATCAGAGCGAGAGAGCTACCGCAATGATGTTGAAAATACGCTGCGTCAGAGTACCAGCGGGCCGCAAAAACTGGTCGGGCCGCTGATTGCTATCCCGGTAACGGAGATTTTTTACAAGGTAGAGGATGAGAAGAAAGTCGAGTACAAGAAAAGCTATATGCATTTTATTCTGCCGGAGTCACTGGTTGTTGAAGGTAGCCAGCACGTTGAGTCCCGAAATATCGGGATCTATGACGGACAAATCTGGAACACTGATCTCAGGATAAAAGTGCGGTTCAGCACCGAGAAAATGGCGCAGCTTAAAGGGGAAACGATGACCCTTGGGCAACCGTTTATCGTTGTCGGCGTGGGGGATGCGCGGGGCATTGGCACGGTGAAAGTCTCCAGCATCAATGGCGAGGCGTTGAGCGTCGAGCCGGGGTCGGGTGTGTATGGTGCGCTTTCCGGTATTCATATTCCGCTGACTGACAAAACGCTGGAGTCAAAAACGTTTGCCCTGGAGATGTCCCTGAATCTGGCCGGAACGGGGAGTTTTGCCGTGGTTCCTGTGGGACGCAACAGTGAAATGACGCTCAACAGCAACTGGCCACATCCGGGCTTTATGGGTAACTATCTGCCGGTAAAGCATAAAATTGGTGATTCTGGCTTTCAGGCGAACTGGCAGAGCAGCTGGTTTGCGAACAATCTTGAGAGCTGGTTTAACGGCAGTGAATCGCCAGAGTGGGAATCAATCCCTGCTTTTAGCGTTACGGTAGCCACGCCTGCCGATCAGTATCAACTGACTGACCGTGCGATCAAGTACGCCATTTTGCTGATTGCGCTGACGTTTATGGCCTTCTTTGTCTTCGAAACCTTAACCGGATTACGCCTTCACCCGATGCAGTATCTGCTGGTGGGGCTGTCGCTGATCCTGTTCTATCTGGTGCTGCTGGCGCTGTCTGAACACGTCGGGTTTACCCCCGCCTGGGTTGTTGCAAGTCTGGTTGGTGCAGCGATGAACGTAATGTACCTGCAGGCCGTGATGAAAAGCTGGAAGCGCAGCGGGCTGTTTGTGCTGGCGCTACTCGGGCTGGATGTCGTGATGTGGTTCCTGCTGCGCTCGGAGGACAGCGCGCTGCTGTTGGGGTCAGCGGTTCTCGCGCTGGCGCTGTTCGCCGTGATGTACCTGACCCGGCATTTCGACTGGTACTCGCTCTCTCAGCCAAAGCGGCCTGAACCTCCGGCAGAGCCTGATAACGACACGATGCGGATCTGGAAATAAAAAAACGGCGCAAATGCGCCGTTTTTTAATGCGTTAACTGCGGGATTACTCCTGCAGGTCACCGCAGAAACGGTACCCTTCGCCGTGGATCGTGGCGATGATTTCCGGCGTATCTGGCGTAGATTCGAAGTGCTTACGAATACGACGGATGGTGACGTCTACGGTACGGTCGTGCGGCTTCAGCTCACGGCCGGTCATTTTCTTCAGCAGCTCTGCACGGGACTGGATCTTGCCCGGGTTTTCGCAGAAGTGCAGCATCGCGCGGAATTCACTGCGCGGCAGTTTATACTGCTCGCCGTTCGGGCTAATCAGCGAACGGCTATTGATATCAAGTTCCCAGCCGTTGAATTTGTAGCTATCGACGCTACGACGCTCTTCGCTGACCGTGCCCAGGTTCATGGTGCGGGACAGCAGGTTGCGTGCACGAATGGTTAACTCGCGAGGGTTGAACGGCTTGGTGATGTAATCATCCGCACCGATTTCCAGGCCAAGAATTTTATCAACTTCGTTGTCACGACCCGTCAGGAACATTAACGCGACGTTCGCCTGCTCGCGCAGTTCGCGCGCCAGAAGAAGACCGTTTTTGCCCGGCAGGTTAATATCCATGATCACCAGGTTGATATCATTTTCAGAAAGGATCTGATGCATCTCTGCGCCATCGGTCGCTTCAAAGACATCGTAGCCTTCTGCTTCGAAAATGCTCTTTAACGTGTTGCGTGTTACCAACTCGTCTTCAACGATAAGAATGTGCGGGGTCTGCATGTTTGCTACCTAAATTGCCAACTAAATCGAAACAGGAAGTACAAAAGTCCCTGACCTGCCTGATGCATGTCGCAAATTAACATGATCGGCTTAACGTGACTAAAGTACGTAATTGCGTTCTTGATGCACTTTCCATCAACGTCAACAACATCATTAGCTTGGTCTTGGGTACTTTCCCTTTGGACCCGACAGTGTCAAAAACGGCTGTCATCCTAACCATTTTAACAGCAACATAACAGGCTAAGTGACACCAGACACCCAATAAAACTACGCTTCGTTGACATATATCAAGTTCAATTGTAGCACGTTAACAGTTTGATGAAATCATCGTAGCCGAATGCTAGCCTTTGTCACAATTTTTCAATAAACCAACTAGTTGCGGACATTGATTTATAAACGAAGCGAATCCAATCAGAATAGAGTATTCATGTTACTATTATCATTATAAAACATAGGGATAATAGTGTTCTGTTAACATTCTAACTGATTGTTCAGACACAGAATAGTTTAGCGTTTTTAATTTGTTATGAAACGCTATTTCGGTGATTTGTGTTGCAATTTTGTAAATTCGCGCTGCGTAATATGTTGAAGTGCATCACATTTTTACCGGCTAACTGATTAAAAAGAGAGCATAAATGCATCTGTCGATTGTACTGGTTGCACCAGCCAGAGCAGAAAATATAGGCGCAGCGGCGCGTGCGATGAAGACCATGGGTTTTACCGATTTACGTATTGTGGACAGCACGGCCCATCTGGAGCCAGCCGCCCGGTGGGTGGCGCACGGTTCGGGAGATATTCTCGATAATATAACCACTTACGCTACGCTTGCCGACGCGCTGCATGACATTTCGTTTACCGTTGCAACCACCGCGCGCAGCCGGGCGAAGTTCCACTATTACGCCACGCCTGCTGAACTGGTACCCATGCTCGAAGAGAAAAGCCAGTGGCTGGAGAAAGCCGCGCTGGTATTTGGACGTGAAGATTCCGGATTAACCAACGAAGAGCTGGAATTGGCGGACGTTCTTACCGGTGCGCCGATGGTGGCCGATTATCCTTCCCTGAATTTGGGCCAGGCGGTCATGGTCTATTGCTATCAATTAGCCTCCCTAATGCAAATCCCTCAACCTCAGCCAGAAGCGGCAAATGAAAATCAGCTGGCCGCGCTGCGAACTCGCGTGCAGGGGCTGTTATCAAGCCTTGGCGTCGCGGACGATCAGAAAATGGCCGACTGGCTGCAGCAGCGTCTTGGTCGTCTTGAGCAACGGGACACCGCCATGTTGCATCGTTTGCTGCACGATATTGAAAAAAAATTGGCCGAGTAAAATACTGCCATAAGTTTTTACTATGGCGAATAAGTCTGTCTGAACGGGTTGCGTTTGGGGTAATCGGATGAAAATAAAGCGGCACGCAGCGGGACCTGAGAGTCTCCCAAAATGTGATCAAATTAAAAATCCATTGACTTAAGGGGCCCGATCCTTTAACCCTAAAAGAATACAGCACAGACAGATAATAATGACAGAGTACACAACATCCATGAAACGCATCAGCATCACCACCATTACCACAACCATCATCATTACCACAGGTAACGATGCGGGCTGACGCGTACAGGAAAAACAGAAAAAAGCCCGCACCTGAACAGTGCGGGCTTTTTTTTCGGCTAAAGGAAACGAGGTAGAACCATGCGAGTGTTGAAGTTCGGCGGTACATCAGTGGCAAATGCAGAACGTTTTCTGCGTGTTGCCGATATCCTGGAAAGCAACGCCAGGCAGGGGCAGGTTGCGACCGTGCTCTCTGCCCCGGCAAAAATCACGAACCATCTGGTGGCGATGATTGAAAAAACCATCGGTGGCCAGGATGCACTTCCGAACATCAGCGACGCAGAGCGTATCTTCGCTGACTTACTGCAAGGCCTGGCAGAAGCGCTGCCTGGCTTCCCGCATGCGCAGCTGAAGTCTTTTGTTGAACAAGAATTCGCGCAAATTAAACATGTCCTGCACGGCATCAGCCTTCTCGGTCAGTGCCCGGACAGCATCAATGCAGCGCTGATTTGTCGCGGTGAAAAACTCTCTATCGCCATCATGGCCGGCGTGCTGGAAGCGCGCGGCCATAGCGTGACCGTGATCGATCCCGTTGAAAAACTGCTGGCGGTGGGCCACTACCTCGAATCCACCGTTGATATTGCCGAATCAACCCGCCGTATCGCCGCCAGCAAAATTCCCGCTGACCACATGATCCTGATGGCAGGCTTCACCGCCGGTAACGAGAAGGGCGAGCTGGTGGTGCTGGGCCGTAACGGTTCCGACTACTCCGCCGCCGTGCTGGCCGCCTGCTTACGCGCGGACTGTTGTGAGATCTGGACTGATGTTGACGGCGTGTATACCTGCGATCCGCGCCAGGTACCGGACGCCAGGCTGCTGAAGTCGATGTCGTACCAGGAAGCGATGGAGCTTTCCTACTTCGGCGCCAAAGTACTTCACCCGCGTACCATTTCCCCGATTGCCCAGTTCCAGATCCCTTGCCTGATTAAAAACACCGGTAACCCGCAGGCGCCGGGTACGCTGATTGGCGCGAGTACCGATGAGGACGGACTGCCGGTGAAAGGCATCTCCAACCTGAACAACATGGCGATGTTCAGCGTCTCGGGTCCGGGGATGAAAGGGATGGTCGGCATGGCGGCACGCGTGTTTGCGGCCATGTCCCGCAACGGTATTTCGGTGGTGCTGATCACCCAGTCATCCTCCGAGTACAGCATCAGCTTCTGCGTGCCGCAGGCTGACTGCCTTCGCGCCCGCCGCGCGCTGGAGGAAGAGTTCTATCTGGAGCTGAAAGAAGAATTGCTGGAGCCGCTCGCGATTCAGGAGCGTCTGGCGATCATCTCCGTGGTGGGCGACGGTATGCGCACCCTGCGCGGTATCTCCGCCAAATTCTTTGCCGCGCTGGCGCGCGCCAATATCAATATCGTGGCGATTGCCCAGGGCTCGTCAGAGCGTTCAATTTCTGTTGTTGTGGATAACGACGATGCCACCACCGGCGTTCGTGTGGTTCACCAGATGCTGTTCAACACCGATCAGGTCATCGAGCTGTTCCTGATTGGCGTGGGCGGCGTCGGCGGCGCGCTGCTGGAGCAGGTGAAGCGTCAGCAGGAATGGCTTAAGAAGAAACACATCGACCTGCGCGTCTGCGGGATCGCGAATTCCAGAGCGCTGCTGACCAACGTCCACGGCCTGAACCTGGAAAACTGGCAGGCCGAGATGAAGGAGGCAAAAGAGCCGTTCAACCTGGGCCGCCTGATCCGTCTGGTAAAAGAGTATCACCTGCTTAACCCGGTCATCGTCGACTGTACCTCGAACCAGGCAGTGGCCGACCAGTACGCGGACTTCCTGCGCGAAGGTTTCCACGTGGTGACGCCGAACAAAAAGGCCAACACCTCGTCGATGGATTACTATCACCAGCTGCGTCTGGCAGCGAGCAAGTCGCGCCGCAAGTTCCTCTACGACACCAACGTGGGGGCAGGCCTGCCGGTTATCGAGAACCTGCAGAACCTGCTTAACGCGGGCGATGAGCTGCAGCGTTTCTCCGGCATTCTCTCCGGCTCGCTGTCGTTTATCTTCGGCAAGCTGGATGAGGGAATGAGCCTCTCGGAGGCCACCCGCGCCGCGCGCGAGCTGGGCTATACCGAGCCGGATCCGCGTGACGACCTTTCCGGTATGGACGTGGCGCGCAAGCTGCTGATCCTCGCGCGCGAAACGGGCCGTGAGCTTGAGCTTTCCGATATTGTGATTGAGCCGGTCCTGCCGGCAGAATTTGACAGCAGCGGTGACGTCAGCGCCTTTATGGCCAGGCTGCCGCAGCTTGACGACGCGTTTGCCGCCCGCGTGGCGAAAGCCCGTGATGAAGGTAAGGTATTGCGCTATGTTGGCAACATTGAAGAAGATGGCGTGTGCCGGGTGAAGATTGCCGAAGTGGATGGCAACGACCCGCTGTACAAAGTCAAAAACGGCGAAAACGCCCTCGCGTTTTACAGCCACTATTATCAGCCACTGCCGCTGGTGCTTCGCGGCTATGGCGCAGGGAACGATGTTACGGCGGCGGGTGTCTTTGCCGATCTGCTGCGTACCCTGTCATGGAAGTTAGGAGTTTAACATGGTCAAAGTTTATGCCCCGGCTTCCAGCGCGAATATGAGCGTCGGATTTGACGTGCTGGGTGCGGCGGTGACGCCGGTGGACGGTTCGCTGCTGGGCGATACGGTGACGGTGGAAGCGGCAGACAGCTTCAGCCTGAATAACGTAGGCCGCTTCGCCAGCAAACTGCCGTCTGAGCCACGCGAGAATATCGTCTATCAGTGCTGGGAGCGTTTCTGTCAGGAGATCGGTAAAAACGTGCCGGTTGCCATGACGCTGGAAAAAAGTATGCCGATTGGCTCCGGGCTGGGTTCCAGCGCCTGCTCGGTGGTCGCCGCGCTGGTGGCGATGAACGAGCACTGCGGCAAGCCGCTGAACAACAACCGCCTGCTTGCCTTAATGGGCGAGCTGGAAGGGCGTATCTCCGGCAGCATTCATTATGACAACGTCGCGCCATGCTTCCTCGGCGGCATGCAGCTGATGATCGAAGAAAATGGCATCATCAGCCAGCAGGTGCCAGGGTTTGATGAGTGGCTGTGGGTGCTGGCCTATCCGGGTATCAAGGTATCAACCGCGGAAGCGCGTGCGATCCTGCCCGCGCAGTATCGCCGTCAGGACTGTATCGCCCACGGGCGTCATCTGGCGGGCTTTATCCACGCCTGCTACACCCGTCAGCCGCAGCTGGCGGCCAAACTGATGAAGGACGTCATTGCCGAGCCGTACCGCACGAAGCTGCTGCCCGGCTTTAACGAGGCGCGACAGGCGTCCATGGATATCGGCGCGCAGGCGTGCGGCATCTCCGGCTCCGGCCCGACGCTGTTCGCCCTGTGCGACAAGCCTGACACTGCGCAGCGCGTGGCGGACTGGCTCTCTAAACACTACCTGCAAAATCAGGAAGGCTTTGTTCATATTTGCCGTCTGGACACGGCTGGCGCACGAGTACTGGGATAATTAATGAAACTCTACAACCTTAAAGATCATAACGAGCAGGTCAGCTTCGCGCAGGCGGTGACTCAGGGACTGGGCAAAAATCAGGGGCTGTTTTTCCCGCATGACCTGCCGGAATTCCAGCTGACCGAGATTGATGACCTGCTGAAGCAGGATTTTGTCACCCGCAGCACCAAAATTCTGTCCGCGTTTATCGGCGATGAAATTCCGCAGGAGCTGCTGGAAGAGCGCGTACGCGCGGCATTCGCGTTCCCGGCGCCGGTTCAGCAGGTTGAGCCCGATGTTGGCTGCCTGGAGCTGTTCCACGGCCCGACGCTGGCGTTCAAAGACTTCGGCGGCCGCTTTATGGCGCAGATGCTGACCCACATCAGTGGCGACAAGCCGGTGACCATCCTGACCGCGACCTCCGGGGATACCGGCGCGGCGGTAGCCCACGCGTTCTACGGCCTGAAAAACGTCCGCGTGGTGATCCTCTATCCGAAAGGCAAAATCAGCCCGCTGCAGGAGAAACTGTTCTGCACCCTCGGCGGCAACATTGAAACCGTGGCAATTGACGGCGATTTCGATGCCTGTCAGGCGCTGGTCAAGCAGGCCTTCGACGACGAAGAGCTGAAGGTGGCGCTGGGTCTGAACTCCGCCAACTCCATCAACATCAGCCGTCTGCTGGCGCAGATCTGCTACTACTTCGAAGCGGTGGCGCAGCTGCCGCAGGACGCGCGCAATCAGCTGGTGATCTCCGTGCCGAGCGGTAACTTCGGTGACCTGACGGCGGGCCTGCTGGCGAAATCCCTGGGGCTGCCGGTGAAACGCTTTATCGCCGCCACCAACGCCAACGACACCGTGCCGCGCTTCCTGAAAGACGGGAAGTGGGCGCCGAACGCCACGCAGGCGACCCTCTCCAATGCGATGGATGTGTCTCAGCCGAACAACTGGCCGCGGGTGGAAGAGCTGTTCCGCCGTAAGATCTGGCGCCTGGGTGACCTGGGCTATGCTGCGGTGACGGATGAGACCACCAAATCCACCATGCGCGAGCTGAAGGCGGTGGGGTATACCTCTGAACCGCACGCGGCGATTGCTTACCGTGCGCTGCGCGACCAGCTTAACCCGGGTGAATACGGCCTGTTCCTGGGGACCGCACATCCGGCGAAGTTCAAAGAGAGCGTGGAGGCGATCCTGGGCGAAACGCTGCCGCTGCCGAAAGAACTGGCCGAGCGTGCCGATCTGCCGCTGCTGTCCCATGAGCTGCCGGCGGACTTTGCGGCGCTGCGTAAGCTGATGATGACCCGCGCGTGATTTTTGTCGGGTGCGGCTACGCCTTACCCGACCTACAACTGATGATGACGCGTGCGGGATTGTGTTGCCCGGTGGCGGCTACGCCTTACCGGGCCTACAACGACGACAACGGCTCAGAACATAGGCCGGGTAAGGCGCAGCGCCACCCGGCTTTTTTTGTGAAGAAATTAAGGAGAAAAATAGCAGGGAAAAAGCAGAAATTCCCAATAAATGCGGTCACTTAGCGTTTAGGATTGCAGAGAATAACATCCCCCGTTCCCCTCGCGTACTCTCCTTACATCGGCCCACGTTGGGCAAAGATAATAAGGAGTCACCGATGTCTACACTGAAACCTATGCTGATTGCGCTTTCACTGATGCTGGTCGCTCCCATGGCGGTACAGGCATCCGAAATCACCCTCGTACCCGCGGTCAAACTGCAGATTGGCGACCGGGATAATAACGGGCACTACTGGGACGGTGGCCGCTGGCGCGACCATGACTGGTGGAAGGCGCATTATGACTGGCGCGATAACCGCTGGCGTCCCCACGATGAGCATCGCGAGCGTGACCATCATCATGACGATCGTCGCCATGACGATCGTCGTCCGGGCCCGGACTGGAAACACCACTAATGCAACCCCCGCCAGCTGGCGGGGGTTGTTTTTACTGCTCGTGGCGCTTAAACACCAGCTCGCCTTTCCCTGACGCTTCTTCGTCAAAGAAATAGCCTTCGCTGTTGAAGGCGGTTAGCTGCTCCGGCTTCGTCAGGCGGTTCTGGATAATGTAGCGGCTCATCAGACCGCGCGCTTTCTTGGCGTAGAAGCTGATCACTTTGAACTTGCCGTTTTTCTCGTCGAGGAATACCGGCTTGATGATGTCGGCATCCAGCTTTTTCGGCTTCACCGACTTGTAGTATTCATCGGATGCCAGGTTAATCACCACGTTATCGCCCTGCGCGCGCAGCGCCGCATTCAGCTTATCGGTAATGATATCGCCCCAGAAATGGTACAGATCTTTGCCTTTGGCATTCTCCAGGCGAATCCCCATCTCCAGACGATAAGGCTGCATCAGATCCAGCGGGCGCAGTACGCCGTACAGGCCCGACAGCATGCGCAGATGCTGCTGGGCAAAATCAAAATCGGCTTCGCTAAAATCTTCCGCCTGCAGGCCGGTGTACACATCGCCTTTAAACGCCAGAATCGCCTGGCGAGCGTTAGCCGGGGTGAAATCCGGGTGCCACTCGTGAAAGCGGGTCGCGTTCAAATCGGCCAGCTTGTCGCTGATGCTCATCAGTGAGGCGATTTGCGGCGCTGAGAGCTTACGCGCTTCGCGGATCAGCTGTTGCGAGTAGTCCAGCAGTTCAGGCTGGGTATAGCGCTCGGTGGCGAGCGGGCTCTGGTAGTCGAGCGTTTTTGCAGGTGAAATCAGAATCAGCATATCCAGTCCTTGCAGGAAATTTAGAGCGACTTTAGCAAAAAATCGCCCTGAATTGATCGATAGCTGTTATTGCCGTGGCAAATCATCCCACGTGCCGGGGGCAAGCTGCGCCTTGATATCGGGATAGCGGGCGGGATCAAAGACCGGCGGAACGCCGAGTTTGCGCTGACGCAGATAGTCTCTGGCAATCAGGGTCACCACGGGCGAGAGCAGCAGGATCGCCGTGAGGTTCGTGATCGCCATCAGCGCCATAATGATATCGGCCAGCTGCCAGACCAGCGGCATACTGAGCAGGGAGCCTGCTACCACCATCAGGATAACCCCAAGACGCAGGGTTCCGATCGCGGCGCGGGAGTCGAGTTTCAGGAAAATAAGGTTATTTTCGGCGTAGAGGTAATTCACCACAATCGAGCTGAAGGCAAACAAGATCAGGATGAGAGAAACAAATCCGGCTCCCCAGCCGCCGGTCAGGGTCACCAGCGCCTGCTGGAGAAGCTTTATCCCGACGGTTCCCGACGCGTGGGGTACGGGGCCTGCCAGCAGCAAAATCATGGCGCTGGCGGAACAGATAATAATGGTATCGGTAAAGACGCCAATCATCTGCACAATACCTTGTGCGGCCGGGTGTGGCGGCCAGGAAGAGGCGGCGGCTGCCGCATTGGGGGTTGACCCCATACCGGCTTCATTGGAGAACATGCCCCGCTGAAAACCCGCCATCAGCGCCTGGCTGAAGGTGTAGCCCAGCGCGCCGGATGCCACTTCGCGCCAGCCAAAGGCGCTTTTGACGATAGTGGCAAGCACGCCCGGCACCTGGTCGAGATGCAGTGCGGCGACGAACAGGCTCGCGGCAACCCAGAGCAGCGCCATAATGGGCACCAGCCACTGCATCAGGCGAGCGATACCCTTGAGACCGAATGAAATGGTAAGCAGAACGATCGAAGCTAAAGCGAGACCCGCGAGCCACTCGGGGCAGGAGAAGGCATAGCGCATGGCATGGGCGACCGAGTTCGCCTGGACGGTATTAAAAATAAGACCGTACGCGAGCAGTAAAAAAAGCGAGAACAGGACGCCCATCCAGCGCATCCCCAGGCCACGCGCCATGTACCAGGCTGGACCACCGCGAAACTGGCCGCGCTTATCTTTCTCTTTGTAGAGTTGCGCAAGCGAACTTTCGGCAAAGGAGGTAGCCATACCGAGAAGTGCCGTCATCCACATCCAGAAGACCGCGCCTGGCCCACCGGCGCTGATGGCCAGTGCTACCCCCGCCAGATTCCCGCTGCCCAGGCGTGCCGCAAGGCTGGTACAGAGCGCCTGAAACGACGTTAATCCGCCCGGCTGGGGCGTGACGCTGTTTTTCAGACTTCTGCCAAACTTGCGAATATAGCGAAACTGGATAAACCCACTGCGTAGCGTAAACCAAATACCTGCTCCCAGAAGCAGGTAAATCATTATCGAACCCCAGAGGACTTCGTTAATAAAGAAAAAGAAATCAGGCATTAACGTCCCTCTTGTTGATGCCAACGTGAATATGTAAGCGCTACCACTGATTGGGCATGCTGTTGCTTAGCAGCCTGTTAATATTCTGAGTTTATCATACTCTGCCTAAGCGCACTGTCTGCGGTTGCGCTACCCCTCCGTCGTGTTATCATCAGGGCAGACCGGTTACATCCCCCTAACAAGTAAACCTGTCATTTTTCCGCTGCAGGCATGCTGTCGGTAGCGTGAATTATCCAGGGCACGTTAAAAGAGAAACACTATCATGACGGATAAATTGACCTCCCTTCGTCAGTTCACCACTGTCGTAGCTGACACCGGAGATATCGCGGCAATGAAGCTGTACCAGCCGCAGGATGCCACAACTAACCCTTCTCTGATCCTTAACGCCGCACAGATCCCTGAGTATCGCAAACTGATTGACGAGGCTGTGACCTGGGCTAAAGCTCAGAGCAACGACCGCGCGCAGCAGGTTGTGGACGCTACTGATAAACTGGCCGTGAACATCGGTCTGGAGATCCTGAAACTGGTTCCGGGCCGTATCTCTACCGAAGTGGACGCGCGTCTCTCCTACGACACCGAAGCGTCTATCGCGAAAGCAAAACGTCTGATCAAACTGTACAACGATGCGGGCATCAGCAACGATCGTATCCTGATCAAACTGGCTTCTACCTGGCAGGGTATCCGCGCGGCAGAGCAGCTGGAAAAAGAGGGTATCAACTGTAACCTGACCCTGCTGTTCTCCTTCGCACAGGCGCGTGCATGTGCAGAAGCTGGCGTATACCTGATTTCTCCGTTCGTGGGCCGTATTCTGGACTGGTACAAAGCCAACACCAATAAGAAAGAGTACGCACCGGCTGAAGATCCAGGCGTGATTTCTGTGACTGAAATCTACGAATACTACAAACAGCATGGCTATGAGACTGTGGTTATGGGCGCAAGCTTCCGTAACGTCGGTGAAATCATCGAGCTGGCTGGCTGTGACCGCCTGACCATCGCGCCAGCGCTGCTGAAAGAGCTGGCAGAAAGCGAAGGTACTCTGGAGCGTAAACTGTCCTACACCGGTGAAGTGAAAGCACGCCCAGAGCGCATCACTGAATCCGAGTTCCTGTGGCAGCACAACCAGGATCCAATGGCCGTAGACAAACTGGCGGACGGTATCCGTAAGTTTGCTGTTGACCAGGAAAAACTGGAAAAAATGATCGGCGACCTGCTGTAATCATTCCGCGTGACCGGGCTCCCGGTCACGCGACTGCTTTCGTACCCTGTCTGAATTTCCTCTCTGCGTGTATCATTCCCTTTAATCAGTACTCTTTGAATGGAATGGATATGAATACCTTACGCATCGGCTTAGTGTCGATTTCTGACCGCGCCTCCAGCGGTGTTTACCAGGATAAAGGCATCCCCGCTCTGGAAGCGTGGCTGGCCAGTGCACTGACTACCCCGTTTGAGATCCAGACTCGCCTGATTCCCGACGAACAGCCGATTATCGAGCAGACCCTGTGTGAGCTGGTGGATGAGATGAGCTGTCACCTGGTGTTAACCACCGGCGGAACCGGGCCCGCGCGCCGTGATGTGACGCCGGACGCGACGTTGGCGATTGCCGATCGTGAAATGCCGGGCTTCGGCGAACAGATGCGCCAGATCAGTCTACACTTTGTCCCGACAGCCATTCTTTCCCGCCAGGTAGGGGTGATCCGCAAGCAGGCGTTGATTCTGAACCTGCCGGGCCAGCCGAAGTCGATCAAAGAGACGCTGGAAGGGCTAAAAGCGGAAGACGGCAGCGTCATCGTTCACGGCATCTTTGCAAGTGTACCGTATTGTATACAGCTGCTTGATGGCCCGTATGTCGAAACCGATGAGAAAGTGGTAGCAGCTTTTCGTCCTAAAAACGCGCGTCGCGAAACAATCTCCTGAAATTAATCAATATGTGACATAAGCTGAAGCGGCGATAGCGTGGTAACGGTTTTACGGTATAGTAATTTTTTCTTTACGATTGCTGTAAAAATAAATCCACAATACACGCATAATGGTTCGCTATGTCACATAACACCCGACCTCTGAATCGACAGGACTACAAAACCCTCACGCTCGCGGCCTTAGGCGGTGCGCTGGAGTTTTACGATTTCATTATCTTCGTCTTCTTCGCTGCCGTAGTGGGGGAGCTCTTCTTCCCGGCAGATATACCGGAGTGGCTGCGTCAGGTGCAAACCTTCGGCATTTTTGCTGCCGGGTATCTGGCGCGTCCGCTGGGCGGCATTATCATGGCCCACTTTGGCGATCTGGTCGGGCGTAAAAAGATGTTTACCCTCAGCATCCTGCTGATGGCGGTCCCCACGCTGGCCATTGGTCTGCTGCCCACCTATGCCTCGATGGGCATTCTCGCGCCGCTGCTGCTGTTGCTGATGCGCGTGCTTCAGGGCGCGGCGATTGGCGGTGAAGTGCCGGGCGCGTGGGTGTTTGTCGCAGAGCATGTTCCGGCGCGCCGGATTGGTATCGCCTGTGGAACCTTAACCGCGGGGCTGACGGTCGGGATCCTGCTCGGCTCGGTGGTCGCCACCATTGTGAATACCAGCATGACGCAGCAGGCCGTACACGACTGGGGCTGGCGTATTCCGTTCCTGCTGGGTGGGGCGTTTGGCCTGGTGGCGATGTACCTGCGCCGCTGGCTGCAGGAGACACCGATTTTCCTCGAAATGCAGCAGCGTAAAGCGCTGGCGCAGGAGCTGCCGGTGAAGGCGGTTGTGGTACGTCATAAAAAGGCGGTGGTGGTGTCGATGCTGCTCACCTGGCTACTCTCGGCCGGGATTGTGGTGGTGATATTGATGTCTCCGGTGTGGCTGCAAAAGCAGTACGGTTTCGCCCCAGCCGTGACGCTACAGGCAAACAGTATTGCGACAATCATGCTCTGCTTTGGCTGTCTGGCCGCCGGGCTGGCGGCAGATCGTTTCGGGGCCAGCGTTACCTTTATTGTCGGCAGCCTGTTACTGGCCGCTTCAAGCTGGGCGTTTTACCATCTGGCTGGCAGCCATCCTGAACAGTTGTTCCTGCTGTACGGCGTGGTAGGGCTGTGCGTGGGCGTTGTCGGGGCGGTGCCTTACGTCATGGTGCGCGCGTTCCCGCCGGAGGTTCGCTTCACCGGGATCTCATTTTCCTACAACGTGTCGTATGCCATTTTCGGTGGGCTGACGCCGATTGCGGTGACGGTCCTGATGAGCGTCTCTCCCATGGCTCCGGCCTGGTACGTGCTGGCGCTGTCGGTGATGGGGCTGGTATTGGGATTTTGGCTTCGTCAAGCGGGGGGATGTCGTGCCCGCGAGGCGGGCACGACAGAGGGATCAGTGTTTTTCACCAATCGGTAGCACGGTGCGGTCAAACTGCTCGTTCAGCACTTCACCCATTGCCAGGTAGATAGCGCTTGCGCCGCAAACCAGACCAATCCAGCCGGCAACGTGAACGATGCCTTCGTTATCCACCAGGTGACCGATTGCCAGCAGGGCAAACAGCACGGTCAGGCTCAGGAAGACGAACTGCAGCATGCGGTTGCCTTTCAGGGTACCGAAGAACATGAACAGGGTGAAGACGCCCCACAGGCCCAGGTAGACGCCCAGGAAGTGGGCGTTTGCCGCGTCTGCCATGCCCATTTTAGGCAGCAGCAGAATGGCGACCAGGGTCAGCCAGAAAGAACCGTAAGAGGTGAAGGCGGTTAAGCCGAAGGTATTGCCTTTCTTATATTCCAGCAGGCCCGCAAAGATTTGCGCGATACCGCCATAAAAAATGCCCATCGCCAGGATGATGCCATCCATCGGGAACATCCCGATATTGTGCAGGTTCAGCAGAATAGTGGTCATGCCAAAACCCATCAGGCCCAGCGGAGCCGGATTAGCCAACTTAGTGTTGCCCATAAGTCCTCAAAAAAATCATCATTAATATGGTGAAATGGTTAAACCCGCGTCAGTTCTCCCTGACGGGGCGCGGCATCATAATGGGCGCAATCGATGACGTCTATGATCTCATCAGGGTGAAATTAAAATTTTTTTTATGCTTGCCCCTTGATGGATGCCGTCGCGACCCCATCTTGTAGTCAACCGCAGTGTGTGGACCTGAAAAAAATCAAATCTGGGCAGTTGAAAAAGCACGTTCTGCCCTTATTACAGGTACACAACCACATGTTGACTGAATTTTTAGTGGAGACGTTTAGATGGGTAAAATTATTGGTATCGACCTGGGTACTACCAACTCTTGTGTAGCGATTATGGATGGCACTACTGCACGCGTGCTGGAGAACGCCGAGGGCGATCGCACCACGCCTTCTATCATTGCTTATACCCAGGACGGTGAAACTCTGGTTGGTCAGCCGGCTAAACGTCAGGCAGTGACAAACCCGCAAAACACTCTGTTTGCGATTAAACGCCTGATCGGTCGCCGCTTCCAGGACGAAGAAGTTCAGCGTGACGTTTCCATCATGCCTTACAAAATCATCGCGGCAGATAACGGCGATGCATGGCTTGATGTGAAAGGCACCAAAACGGCACCACCGCAGATTTCTGCTGAAGTGCTGAAAAAAATGAAGAAAACCGCGGAAGATTACCTGGGTGAGCCGGTAACTGAAGCTGTTATCACCGTTCCTGCATACTTCAACGATGCTCAGCGTCAGGCAACCAAAGATGCTGGCCGTATCGCAGGTCTGGAAGTAAAACGTATCATCAACGAACCAACCGCGGCTGCTCTGGCTTACGGTCTGGATAAAGAAGTCGGCAACCGTACTATCGCGGTTTACGACCTGGGTGGTGGTACCTTCGATATCTCTATTATCGAAATCGACGAAGTTGACGGCGAAAAGACCTTCGAAGTTCTGGCAACCAACGGTGATACCCACCTGGGTGGTGAAGACTTCGATACCCGTCTGATCAACTACCTCGTTGACGAGTTTAAGAAAGATCAGGGCATTGACCTGCGTAACGATCCGCTGGCTATGCAGCGCCTGAAAGAAGCCGCTGAGAAAGCGAAGATCGAACTGTCTTCCGCTCAGCAGACCGACGTGAACCTGCCGTACATCACTGCAGACGCGACCGGTCCTAAACACATGAACATCAAAGTGACCCGTGCGAAACTGGAAAGCCTGGTAGAAGACCTGGTGAACCGTTCTATCGAGCCGCTGAAAGTTGCTCTGCAGGACGCTGGCCTGTCCGTGTCTGATATCAACGACGTTATCCTCGTTGGTGGCCAGACCCGTATGCCAATGGTGCAGAAGAAAGTGGCTGAGTTCTTTGGTAAAGAGCCACGTAAAGACGTTAACCCGGACGAAGCAGTGGCAATTGGTGCTGCGGTTCAGGGTGGCGTACTGACCGGTGAAGTGAAAGACGTACTGCTGCTGGACGTTACCCCGCTGTCTCTGGGTATCGAAACCATGGGCGGTGTGATGACTGCGCTCATCAACAAAAACACCACCATCCCAACCAAGCACAGCCAGGTGTTCTCTACCGCTGAAGACAACCAGTCTGCGGTAACCATCCATGTGCTGCAGGGTGAGCGTAAGCGTGCGGCGGATAACAAATCTCTGGGTCAGTTCAACCTGGACGGTATTAACCCGGCACCGCGCGGCATGCCACAGATCGAAGTCACCTTCGACATCGATGCTGACGGTATCCTGCACGTGTCTGCGAAAGACAAAAACAGCGGTAAAGAGCAGAAGATCACCATCAAGGCATCTTCTGGTCTGAACGAAGCGGAAATCGAAAAAATGGTTCGCGATGCCGAAGCTAACGCGGAATCCGACCGTAAGTTCGAAGAGCTGGTTCAGACCCGTAACCAGGGTGACCATCTGCTGCACAGCACCCGTAAGCAGGTTGAAGAAGCAGGCGATAAACTGCCAGCGGAAGACAAGACTGCTATCGAAGCTGCACTGAGTGCGCTGGAATCCTCACTGAAAGGTGAAGATAAAGCGGACATCGAAGCGAAGATGCAGGAACTGGCACAGGCTTCTCAGAAGCTAATGGAAATCGCTCAGCAGCAGCACGCTCAACAGCAGGCGGGCGCTGACGCTTCGGCGAACAATGCGAAAGACGACGACGTTGTCGACGCTGAGTTCGAAGAAGTTAAAGATAAAAAATAATCGCCCTGATGCAGGGTAATTAATCGGCACGGGCGTAGGAGAACTCTCCACGCCCGTGCTCGCATGTTAAGGGGCTTAAAAAAACCAATGGCAAAGCAAGACTATTACGAGATTTTAGGCGTTCCGAAAACTGCGGAAGAGCGTGAAATCAAAAAGGCGTATAAGCGCCTGGCCATGAAATTCCACCCGGACCGTAATCAGGGTGACAAAGAGGCTGAAGCCAAATTTAAAGAGATCAAAGAAGCCTATGAAGTCCTGACCGATGCACAAAAACGTGCGGCCTATGACCAGTACGGTCACGCAGCCTTTGAACAGGGCGGCATGGGCGGCGGTGGATTCGGTGGCGGCGGCTTTGGCGGCGGCGCTGACTTCAGCGATATCTTTGGCGATGTGTTTGGCGACATCTTCGGCGGCGGTCGTGGTCGTCAGCGCGCGGCGCGCGGCGCGGATCTGCGCTACAACATGGATCTGACGCTGGAAGAGGCCGTTCGCGGCGTCACCAAAGAGATCCGTATTCCGACGCTGGAAGAGTGTGACGTCTGCCATGGCAGCGGTGCGAAAGCGGGTACGCAGCCGCAGACCTGTCCAACCTGTCACGGTTCCGGCCAGGTGCAGATGCGTCAGGGCTTTTTCGCGGTACAGCAGGCCTGTCCGCACTGTCATGGTCGCGGTACGCTGATTAAAGATCCGTGCACCAAGTGCCACGGCCACGGTCGCGTTGAGAAAACCAAGACCCTGTCCGTTAAGATCCCAGCTGGCGTCGATACGGGCGACCGCATCCGTCTGGCGGGCGAAGGTGAAGCAGGTGAACACGGCGCACCGGCAGGCGATCTGTACGTTCAGGTGCAGGTGAAACAGCACGCGATTTTCGAGCGTGAAGGGAACAACCTGTACTGTGAAGTGCCGATCAACTTCGCGATGGCGGCACTCGGTGGCGAAATCGAAGTACCGACGCTGGATGGTCGCGTCAATCTGAAGATCCCGGGCGAGACCCAGACCGGTAAGCTATTCCGCATGCGCGGTAAAGGCGTTAAATCCGTTCGTGGTGGTGCACAGGGCGATCTGCTGTGCCGCGTCGTCGTGGAAACGCCGGTTGGCCTGAACGACAAGCAGAAACAGCTGCTGAAAGAGTTGCAGGAGAGCTTCGGTGGCCCGACGGGCGAGAAAAACAGCCCGCGCTCCAAAAGCTTCTTCGATGGTGTCAAAAAATTCTTCGATGATTTGACCCGCTAATCGACTAGCTGGTTTTCATCCGCAAAAGCCCGGAAGCGATTCCGGGCTTTTTCTTTTTATCGGTATTGCTCGGTTAAACTGAACCTATACTCAATATTAATCTGTTTTTGCCGAGCTATCTGGCTTGGTATTATGGTTTTATCGAGGTATTGTTGTAAAAGAGAGAACTAAAGTGAAATTACTACACCGTTTCTTTAGCAGTGAGGCATCCGGCGGCGTGATCCTGATTATGGCTGCTGCGGCCGCGATGGTACTGGCCAACGTCGGAATGACCCGCGATCTGTATCATGCTTTTCTGGAAACGCCCGTTGAACTGAAGGTCGGGGCGCTGGAAATCAACAAGAACATGCTGCTGTGGATCAACGATGCGCTGATGGCGGTGTTCTTCCTGCTTGTGGGGCTTGAGGTTAAGCGCGAGCTGGTGCTGGGTTCGCTTGCCAGCCGCCAGCGTGCGGCGTTCCCGGTCATTGCTGCGCTCGGCGGGATGGTGGTGCCGGCGCTGCTCTTTCTGGCGTTCACCTGGCAGGATCCGATCGCACGTCACGGCTGGGCAATCCCGGCTGCGACGGATATCGCTTTTGCGCTCGGGGTGCTGGCCTTGCTGGGAAGCCGCGTGCCGGTAGCCCTGAAAATCTTCCTGATGGCGCTGGCGATTATTGATGACCTTGGCGCCATTGTGATTATCGCGCTGTTCTACACCAGCGATCTGTCGATCCTGTCTCTGAGCGTGGCTGCCGGGGCGATTGCGGTGCTGGCGCTGCTGAACATCTTTAATGTGCGCCGCATCGGTATCTACATCCTCGTGGGGATGGTGCTGTGGACGGCGGTGCTGAAATCAGGCGTGCATGCCACGCTGGCTGGGGTGATCGTCGGCTTCTTCGTGCCGCTGAAGCCGCAGGACGGCAAGTCGCCTGCCAAACAGCTGGAGCATGTGCTGCACCCGTGGGTCGCCTTTATGATCCTGCCGCTGTTTGCGTTTGCCAACGCGGGCGTTTCCCTCGGCGGGGTGACGCTGGACGGGCTAACGTCCGTGCTGCCGCTGGGCATTATTGCCGGGCTGTTTATCGGTAAGCCGCTGGGTATTAGTCTTTTCTGCTGGCTGGCGACGAAACTGAAGCTGGCGTCATTGCCGCACGGCACCACGTTTAAGCAGATTATGGCCGTCGGCGTGCTGTGTGGTATCGGGTTTACGATGTCGATCTTTATCTCGACGCTGGCGTTTGGCGCGCATGCGCCTGAGCTGATCGTCTGGGCGAAACTCGGCATTCTTATCGGGTCATTACTGGCCGCGGTAATCGGTTATACCTTGCTGAAGGTAAAATTGTCCGGACAGGCCGTCCAGGCATAACGGAACACCGGGAGGAGGCGAGCCTTCTCCCGATACACACTCAGGGAGAGAAGACGCGATGTCTCATTTGAATTACAACCATCTTTACTACTTCTGGCACGTCTATAAACAGGGATCGGTGGTCGGGGCAGCAGAGGCGCTCTACCTGACGCCGCAAACTATCACCGGGCAAATTAAGGCGCTGGAAGAGCGTTTGCAGGGCAAGCTGTTCAAGCGTAAGGGGCGCGGGATTGAACCCAGCGAACTGGGTGAACTGGTTTTCCGCTACGCGGACAAGATGTTCACCCTGAGCCAGGAGATGCTGGATATCGTTAACTATCGCAAAGAGTCGAACCTGCTCTTTGATGTTGGCGTGGCGGATGCGCTGTCCAAACGGCTGGTGAGCGGCGTGCTGGACGCGGCGGTGGTTGAAGATGAACAAATTCATCTTCGCTGCTTTGAATCCACTCACGAAATGCTGCTGGAACAGCTAAGCCAGCACAAGCTGGACATGATTATCTCGGACTGCCCGATTGACTCCACGCAGCAGGAAGGCCTGTTCTCGGTGAAGATTGGTGAATGCGGCGTGAGCTTCTGGTGCATTAATCCGCCGCCGGAGAAACCCTTCCCGGCCTGCCTGGAAGAACGTCGCCTGCTGGTGCCGGGAAGGCGTTCCATGCTCGGACGCAAGCTGCTGAACTGGTTTAATTCCCAGGGGCTGAAGGTGGAAATCCTCGGTGAGTTTGACGATGCGGCGCTGATGAAAGCCTTTGGTGAAGCGCATAACGCCATCTTTGTTGCGCCGACGCTCTACGCGCACGATCTCTATTCGGATGACAAGATTACGGAGATAGGCAGAGTGGATAACGTGATGGAGGAGTATCACGCCATATTTGCCGAAAGAATGATTCAGCACCCTGCGGTGCAGCGAATCTGTAACCGTGACTACTCGGCGCTGTTTACGCCACCGGTAATCTGAAGACATAAAAAAACCCGCGTTAAGCGGGTTCTTTTAAAACAAGCAACAACAAGCGGCGATTAAGCCAGTTTGTTGATCTGCGCGGTCAGGTTTGCTTTATGACGCGCTGCTTTGTTTTTGTGGATCAGACCTTTAGCAGCCTGACGATCCACGATTGGTTGCATTTCGTTAAATGCGTTCTGCGCAGCAGCTTTGTCGCCAGCTTCGATAGCTGCGTATACTTTCTTGATGAAGGTACGCATCATAGAGCGACGGCTTGCGTTGTGCTTACGAGCCTTCTCAGACTGTACGGCACGTTTCTTAGCTGATTTGATATTAGCCAAGGTCCAACTCCCAAATATGATCTATGTGGACAATTCAAAGGCCGAGGAATATGCCCTCTATACCTTCTTTTGTCAATGGATTTGTGCAAATAAGCGCCGTTAATGTGGCGACGCTACGTTACGTAGTGATGGCGCAGGATTCTACCAGCTTGTTGTTCGTGAATACAGCTTTTCGGCATAAAAATCGCAGTTCGCGAGCAGATTTTTTCGCTGCGAAAGGTCAGCCTGATGAAATCATTACGGCTTTCTGTTTTGCACGAACAATCGCCGGTTAACCTTAACCGCTGTACAAGGTATACTTTGGCGATTTTCACTGTTTTGAGCCAGACATGAAGCTGATACGCGGCATACATAATCTCAGCAGAGCCCCGCACGGGTGCGTGCTGACCATTGGTAATTTCGACGGCGTGCATCGTGGTCATCAGGCGCTGTTGCAGGGATTGCGTAAAGAAGGGGAGGCTCGCGGCCTGCCCGTTGTAGTGATGATTTTCGAACCGCAGCCGCTGGAGCTGTTCGCGGGCGATAAATCTCCCGCCCGTCTTACACGCCTGCGCGAGAAGTTGCGCTATCTGGCTGAGTCCGGCGTGGACTACGTATTGTGCGTACGTTTCGATCGCCGCTTTGCCGCGCTGACAGCACAAAATTTCGTCAGCGACCTGCTGGTTAAGCGTCTTGGCGTGCAGTTTCTTGCCGTGGGCGATGATTTCCGCTTTGGCGCTGGTCGTCAGGGCGATTTCTTGCTATTACAGAAGGCTGGTCTGGAGTACGGTTTTGACGTCACCAGCGCGATGACCTTCTGTGAAGGCGGCGTGCGCGTCAGCAGCACGGCGGTACGCCGGGCACTGGCCGATGATGAACTGGATACGGCAGAAACCCTGCTGGGGCATCCGTTCACCATCTCTGGCCGCGTGGTCCATGGCGATGCGCTGGGCCGCACGATAGGTTTCCCGACGGCGAATATACCGCTGCGTCGTCAGGTTTCCCCGGTTAAAGGGGTCTATGCGGTGGAAGTGGCAGGACTGGGCGATAAGCCGTTTTACGGCGTCGCCAACATTGGCACGCGTCCGACCGTCGCCGGTGTGCGTCAACAGTTAGAAGTGCACCTGCTGGACGTTGTAATGGACCTGTATGGTCGCCATATAGATGTAATACTGCGTAAAAAAATACGCAACGAGCAGCGATTTGGTTCGCTGGATGAACTCAAAGCGCAAATTGCGCGAGATGAATTAACAGCCCGCGAGTTTTTTGGGCTTTGAACCCGGCTTAACTGCCTACGTGATAAATACGGAACCGAGAATCTGATGAGTGACTATAAATCAACCCTGAATTTGCCGGAAACAGGGTTCCCGATGCGCGGCGATCTCGCCAAGCGCGAACCGGGAATGCTGGCGCGTTGGACCGATGATGACCTGTACGGCATCATTCGTGCAGCCAAAAAAGGCAAAAAAACCTTCATTCTGCATGATGGCCCTCCCTATGCGAATGGCAGCATTCATATTGGTCACTCGGTTAACAAGATTCTGAAAGACATTATCGTGAAGTCCAAAGGACTCGCGGGCTATGACTCGCCTTACGTTCCGGGCTGGGACTGCCACGGTCTGCCAATCGAGCTGAAAGTCGAGCAAGAGTTCGGCAAACCAGGTGAGAAATTCACCGCCGCCGAGTTCCGTGCGAAGTGCCGCGAATACGCAGCCACGCAGGTTGACGGTCAGCGTGCTGACTTCATCCGTCTGGGCGTACTGGGCGACTGGTCGCACCCGTACCTGACCATGGACTTCAAAACGGAAGCCAACATTATCCGTGCGCTGGGCAAAATCATCGGTAACGGCCACCTGCATAAAGGCGCTAAGCCGGTGCACTGGTGCGTGGACTGCCGTTCTGCACTGGCAGAAGCGGAAGTGGAGTATTACGACAAAACCTCTCCGTCTATCGACGTGGCCTTCCACGCGGTGGATCAGGATGCGGTGAAAGCCAAATTTGGCGTCGCCTCGGTAAACGGCCCGATCTCTCTGGTGATCTGGACCACTACCCCGTGGACTCTGCCTGCCAACCGTGCGATCTCCCTGTCCGGTGAGTTCGAATACGCGCTGGTGCAGATTGACGGTCAGGCGGTTATCCTGGCGAAAGATCTGGTTGAAAGCGTGCTGAAGCGCGCGCATATCACTGACTACACCGTGCTGGGCACCGTGAAAGGTGACGCCCTGGAGCTGATGCGCTTCAAACACCCGTTCCTGGACTTCGACGTTCCGGCGATCCTCGGCGACCACGTGACGCTGGAAGCGGGTACCGGTGCGGTACATACCGCCGGTGGCCACGGTCCAGACGACTACAACATCAGCCTGAAGTACGGTCTTGAAATCGCTAACCCGGTTGGCCCGGATGGTTCTTACCTGCCTGGCACCTACCCGGCGCTGGACGGTATCAACGTCTTCAAAGCGAACGACATTATCGTCGACATGCTGCGCACCAGCGGCGCGCTGCTGCACGTTGAAAAAATGCAGCACAGCTATCCGTGCTGCTGGCGTCACAAGACCCCGATCATCTTCCGTGCGACCCCGCAGTGGTTCGTCAGCATGGATCAGAAGGGCCTGCGCGAGCAGTCTCTGAAAGAGATCAAAGGCGTGCAGTGGATCCCGGACTGGGGCCAGGCGCGTATCGAATCCATGGTGGCTAACCGTCCTGACTGGTGTATCTCCCGTCAGCGTACCTGGGGCGTGCCGATGTCGCTGTTCGTGCATAAAGAGACGCATGAGCTGCACCCGAACACCCTGGAACTGATGGAAGAAGTGGCGAAGCGCGTCGAAGTTGACGGCATCCAGGCGTGGTGGGATCTCGACGCCCGCGACATCCTGGGCGCTGATGCGGATAACTACGAGAAAGTGCCGGATACCCTGGACGTGTGGTTCGATTCCGGGTCTACCCACTCCTCCGTGGTTGACGTGCGTCCGGAGTTTGCCGGTCACGCTGCCGATATGTATCTGGAAGGGTCTGACCAACACCGCGGCTGGTTCATGTCATCTCTGATGATCTCTACCGCCATGAAGGGTAAAGCGCCTTACCGTCAGGTACTGACTCACGGCTTCACCGTGGATGGTCAGGGCCGTAAGATGTCCAAATCTATCGGTAACACCGTTTCTCCGCAGGATGTGATGAACAAACTGGGCGCAGACATTCTGCGTCTGTGGGTGGCCTCTACCGACTACACCGGCGAAATGGCGGTGTCTGACGAGATCCTGAAACGCGCTGCCGACAGCTATCGTCGTATCCGTAACACCGCGCGCTTCCTGCTGGCGAACCTGAACGGGTTCGATCCGGCAAAAGACATGGTGAAACCGGAAGAGATGGTCGTTCTGGACCGCTGGGCGGTAGGCTGCGCGAAAGCGGCGCAGGAAGATATCCTGAAGGCCTACGAGTCTTATGACTTCCACGAAGTGGTGCAGCGCCTGATGCGCTTCTGCTCCATCGAGATGGGCTCGTTCTACCTCGACATCATCAAAGACCGCCAGTACACCGCGAAAGCGGACAGCGTAGCGCGTCGTAGCTGCCAGACCGCGCTGTTCCATATCGCAGAAGCGCTGGTACGCTGGATGGCACCGATCATGTCCTTCACCGCGGATGAAATCTGGGGTTATCTGCCGGGCGACCGTGAGAAGTATGTCTTCACCGGCGAGTGGTACGAAGGTCTGTTCGATCTCTCCAGCACCGAAGCGATGAACGATGCCTTCTGGGACGAGCTGCTGAAAGTACGTGGCGAAGTGAACAAGGTTATCGAGCAGGCGCGTGCTGATAAGAAAGTCGGCGGCTCTCTGGAAGCGGCAGTAACCCTGTACGCGGAGCCAGAGCTGGCGGCGAAGCTGACGGCGCTGGGCGATGAATTACGATTTGTCCTGTTGACCTCCGGTGCGAAAGTTGCGGATTATGCCGAGGCTTCTGCTGATGCTCAGCAGAGCGAACTGCTCAAAGGACTGAAAGTCGCGCTGAGCAAAGCCGACGGTGAGAAATGCCCGCGTTGCTGGCATTACACCACCGATGTCGGTCAGGTGGCGGAACACGCAGACATCTGCGGACGCTGTGTAAGCAACGTCGCCGGTGACGGCGAAAAACGTAAGTTTGCCTGATGAGTAAAACTCTCTGTTCAACAGGACTGCGCTGGCTGTGGCTGGTTGTGGTGGTGCTGATTATTGATCTGGGCAGCAAGTTCCTGATCCTCCAGAATTTTACTCTGGGGGAGACGGTGCCGCTGTTCCCGTCGCTTAACCTGCACTACGCGCGCAACTACGGTGCGGCGTTCAGTTTCCTTGCCGACAGCGGTGGCTGGCAGCGCTGGTTCTTCGCGGGTATCGCTCTTGGTATCTGCGTGATCCTGGCGGTGCTGATGTACCGCTCGAAGGCAACGCAAAAGCTGAATAACATCGCCTACGCGCTGATCATTGGCGGTGCGCTGGGCAACCTGTTTGATCGCCTGTGGCACGGCTTTGTGGTCGATATGATCGACTTCTACGTCGGCGACTGGCACTTCGCGACCTTTAACCTCGCTGATAGCGCCATTTGCATCGGTGCGGCGTTAATCGTGCTGGAAGGCTTCTTGCCTAAACCGGCCGCGAAAGAGCAGGCGTAAGCATCAATGCCGGGTGGCGCTACGCTTACCCGGCCTACCGAATATGCCGACACTTGTAGGCCGGGTAAGCGCAGCGCCACCCGGCACACAGGCGAGACAACATTAAAGAGCATTGTGTATGTCTAAATCCGTACAGAGCAACAGCGCGGTTCTCGTTCACTTTACGCTGAAGCTGGATGACGGCTCCACGGCCGAATCCACCCGCAACAACGGCAAACCGGCCCTGTTTCGTCTTGGCGATACCTCCCTGTCTGAAGGTCTTGAGCAGCAGCTTCTCGGTCTGAAAGAGGGTGAGAAAAAAGCCTTTTCGCTGGAGCCGGATGCCGCGTTTGGCGTGCCAAGCCCGGATCTGATCCAGTACTTCTCCCGTCGTGAGTTTATGGACGCGGGTGAACCGGAGATCGGGGCAATTATGCTCTTTACCGCTATGGACGGCAGCGAAATGCCTGGCGTGATCCGCGAAATCAACGGCGACTCGATTACTGTTGACTTCAACCATCCGCTTGCCGGGCGTACCGTTCATTTTGATGTTGAAGTGCTGGAAATCGATCCGGCACTGGAGGCCTGAAATGCAGATCCTGTTGGCTAACCCGCGCGGCTTCTGCGCCGGTGTAGACCGCGCTATCAGCATTGTTGAAAACGCGCTGGAGATTTACGGCGCGCCGATTTATGTACGTCACGAAGTGGTGCATAACCGCTACGTGGTCGACAGCCTGCGCGAACGCGGTGCCATCTTTATCGAGCAGATCAGCGAAGTGCCGGACGGTGCGATCCTGATTTTCTCCGCGCACGGCGTCTCTCAGGCGGTCCGTAACGAAGCCAAAAGCCGCGATCTGACCGTCTTCGATGCCACCTGCCCATTGGTGACCAAGGTGCATATGGAAGTGGCGCGCGCCAGCCGCCGTGGTGAAGAGTCGATCCTGATTGGCCATGCCGGCCACCCGGAAGTCGAGGGCACCATGGGCCAGTACAGCAACCCTGAAGGGGGAATGTACCTGGTGGAGTCGCCGGAAGATGTCTTTACGCTGAACGTGAAAAACGAAGCGCGTCTGTCGTTTATGACCCAGACGACGCTCTCCGTCGACGATACCTCAGACGTGATTGACGCCCTGCGTCAGCGCTTCCCGAAAATCGTCGGGCCGCGCAAGGACGACATCTGCTACGCCACCACCAATCGTCAGGAAGCAGTGCGCGCGCTGGCTGAACAGGCGGACGTGGTGCTGGTGGTCGGCTCTAAGAACTCCTCCAACTCTAACCGTCTGGCTGAACTTGCACAGCGAATGGGGAAGGCGGCGTTCCTGATCGACGATGCCACGGATATTCAGGAAGCGTGGGTTAAAGACGCGGCCTGCGTAGGCGTAACGGCCGGGGCATCCGCGCCCGATATTCTGGTACAGAACGTCATTTCCCGTCTGCAGGAGCTTGGCGGCGGCGAAGCGGTGCCACTGGAAGGACGCGAAGAGAACATTGTGTTCGAAGTGCCGAAAGAGCTGAGAATCGATGCCCGCGAAGTCGAATAGTCCCTTTTCTGATGAAAGGCCAGCACCTCCTGTGCTGGCCTTTTTTTTACCCGTTACTTTATCGTGACGACAAAATCATGTCTTTTACTGATATTTAAGTCGGTTTCACGTTAAATTCTAATTATCGGTGTTTTCAGTTGGCAGTGCTCAGAAAGGCTGGTTAATCTGAAAACGGTTTACATCATTTTAACGTAAGAGAATAACTATGCATGATGCACAGATCCGTGTCGCCATTGCGGGCGCGGGTGGACGTATGGGCCGTCAGCTTATTCAGGCGGCACTTCAGATGGATGGCGTAGCACTTGGCGCGGCGCTGGAGCGTGACGGTTCATCGCTTCTGGGGACCGATGCTGGCGAGCTGGCGGGCGCGGGAAAGACCGGCGTCACCGTACAAAGCAGCCTGGACGCGGTTAAAGATGACTTCGATGTGTTCATCGATTTTACCCGTCCTGAAGGGACGCTCACGCATCTGGCGTTTTGCCGTCAGCACGGCAAGGGGATGGTGATCGGCACCACCGGTTTTGACGATGCGGGCAAGCAGGCTATCCAGGATGCATCCAAAGAGATTGCGATTGTCTTCGCCGCAAACTTTAGCGTGGGGGTTAACGTCATGCTGAAGCTGCTGGAGAAGGCGGCGAAGGTGATGGGCAACTACACCGATATTGAGATTGTCGAAGCTCACCACCGCTATAAGGTTGATGCACCATCAGGCACGGCGCTGGCAATGGGCGAAGCGATTGCTCATGCACTTGATAAAGATTTAAAAGACTGCGCTGTCTATGCCCGCGAAGGCCACACCGGGGAGCGCGTGCCGGGCACCATTGGTTTCGCAACCGTCCGGGCGGGTGACATCGTCGGCGAACATACCGCGATGTTCGCCGATATTGGCGAACGCGTCGAAATTACGCATAAAGCGTCCAGCCGAATGACGTTTGCCAATGGTGCCGTTCGGTCCGCCTTGTGGCTGAAAGAGAAGCAAAGCGGTCTTTTTGATATGAGAGATGTGCTTGATCTCAACAATCTTTAAGCATTATTACCCATCGTGATGTGGTTATTGCAGTCGTAATTCTTTGATTGCATAGGGCAATAATTTATTGCCCTTTTATTTTATCTGTTTCGCGCTCATTTTGTTCCTTTGACCTTGAAAGTATAGCTATTCCCCTTGATTCTCGTTACCGGAATGTAAATTTTGACCATTTGGTCCACTTTTTGATGCTGCGTCGACTCATTTTTCATTAAACCCGGTGCGCAAGCGTTTTCTGCAGTGATTTACCTGATCTTTTTGTCGCTTAAGCTTCACTCACCTCGTCAGATACTCAAAAGACTAAACAAAATATCGGTTTTAAGTTGACTTTTACCTACCAAATCTCCAGAATGCCGCCGTTTGCCAAAAATCCGCTGGCAACACATTTGCATTGATCCATGACATGGTTATGAATTAATATGCAAATAAAGTGAGTGAATATTCTCTGGAGGGTGTTTTGATTAAGTCAGCGCTATTGGTTCTGGAAGACGGAACCCAGTTTATCGGTCGGGCCATAGGGGCAACGGGTTCGGCGGTTGGGGAAGTCGTTTTCAATACTTCAATGACCGGTTATCAAGAAATCCTCACTGATCCTTCCTATTCTCGCCAAATCGTTACTCTTACTTATCCTCATATCGGCAATGTCGGCACCAATGCGGCTGACGAAGAATCCTCTCAGGTACATGCGCAAGGCCTTGTCATTCGTGACCTGCCGCTGATTGCCAGCAACTTCCGCAATACCGAAGACCTCTCTTCTTACCTGAAGCGCCATAACATCGTGGCGATTGCCGATATCGATACCCGTAAGTTAACGCGTCTGCTGCGCGAGAAGGGTGCACAGAACGGCTGCATCATCGCGGGTGATAACCTCGATGCGACGCTGGCGCTGGAAAAAGCGAAAGCCTTCCCGGGCCTGAACGGCATGGACCTGGCGAAAGAAGTAACTACCGCAGAAGCCTACAGCTGGACTCAGGGTAGCTGGACGCTGGAAGGCGACCTGCCGGAAGCGAAAAAAGAGAGCGAGCTGCCGTTCCACGTGGTGGCCTACGATTTTGGCGCCAAGCGCAACATCCTGCGCATGCTGGTTGACCGCGGCTGCCGCCTGACGGTAGTGCCAGCACAAACGTCTGCTGAAGACGTACTGAAGATGAATCCGGACGGTATTTTCCTGTCCAACGGCCCTGGCGACCCGGCGCCGTGCGATTACGCCATCGCCGCCATCAAGTCCTTCCTGGAAACCGACATCCCGGTATTCGGCATCTGCCTCGGCCATCAGCTGCTGGCGCTGGCGAGCGGTGCGAACACCGTCAAGATGAAGTTCGGCCACCACGGTGGTAACCACCCGGTGAAAGATATCGATAACAACACGGTGATGATCACCGCGCAGAACCACGGCTTTGCCGTCGATGAGGCCTCAATGCCGGCTAACCTGCGCGTGACCCATAAGTCGCTGTTCGATGGCACCCTGCAGGGGATTCATCGCACCGATAAGCCAGCGTTCAGCTTCCAGGGCCACCCGGAAGCGAGCCCGGGCCCACACGACGCCGCGCCGCTGTTCGATCACTTCATCGAACTCATCGAGCAATACCGTAAGACCGCTAAATAATCAGGAGCCGAGAAGACAATGCCAAAACGTACAGACATAAAAAGCATCCTGATCCTTGGCGCTGGCCCGATCGTTATCGGCCAGGCCTGCGAATTCGACTACTCCGGCGCGCAGGCGTGTAAAGCCCTGCGTGAAGAGGGTTACCGCGTTATCCTGGTGAACTCTAACCCGGCGACCATCATGACCGACCCGGAAATGGCTGATGCAACCTACATTGAGCCGATTCACTGGGAAGTGGTGCGTAAAATCATCGAAAAAGAGCGCCCGGACGCGGTGCTGCCGACCATGGGCGGCCAGACGGCGCTGAACTGCGCGCTGGAGCTGGAGCGTCAGGGCGTGCTGGCCGAGTTCGGCGTGACCATGATTGGCGCGACCGCCGACGCGATTGATAAAGCCGAAGACCGTCGCCGCTTCGACGTGGCGATGAAGAAAATCGGCCTCGACACCGCGCGCTCCGGTATCGCACACAACATGGAAGAAGCGCTGGCCGTTGCGGCTGACGTGGGCTATCCGTGCATCATCCGTCCATCGTTCACCATGGGCGGCACCGGCGGCGGTATTGCCTACAACCGCGAAGAGTTCGAAGAAATTTGCGAACGCGGTCTGGATCTTTCCCCAACCAAAGAGCTGCTGATTGATGAATCGCTGATTGGCTGGAAAGAGTACGAGATGGAAGTGGTGCGTGATAAAAACGACAACTGCATCATCGTCTGCTCCATCGAAAACTTCGATGCGATGGGTATCCACACCGGCGACTCCATCACCGTTGCGCCAGCCCAGACGCTGACCGACAAAGAGTACCAAATCATGCGTAACGCCTCGATGGCGGTACTGCGTGAAATCGGCGTGGAAACCGGCGGTTCTAACGTGCAGTTCTCCGTGAACCCGAAAACCGGCCGTCTGATTGTTATCGAAATGAACCCGCGCGTGTCCCGTTCCTCCGCGCTGGCCTCTAAAGCGACCGGCTTCCCGATTGCGAAAGTGGCGGCGAAACTGGCGGTGGGTTATACCCTCGACGAGCTGATGAACGACATCACCGGTGGCCGCACCCCTGCGTCCTTCGAGCCGTCCATCGACTACGTTGTGACCAAAATTCCACGCTTCAACTTCGAGAAGTTTGCCGGCGCGAACGACCGTCTGACCACCCAGATGAAATCCGTCGGTGAAGTCATGGCGATTGGCCGCACGCAGCAGGAATCCCTGCAGAAAGCGCTGCGCGGCCTCGAAGTGGGCGCGACCGGCTTTGACCCGAAAGTGAGCCTGGACGACCCTGAAGCGCTGACCAAAATCCGCCGCGAGCTGAAAGACGCGGGTGCGGAGCGCATCTGGTACATCGCCGATGCCTTCCGTGCCGGCCTGTCCGTCGACGGCGTGTTCAACCTGACCAACATCGACCGCTGGTTCCTGGTACAAATTGAAGAGCTGGTGCGTCTGGAAGAGAAAGTGGCCGAGCTGGGCATCAACGGCCTGGATGCAGACTTCCTGCGCATGCTGAAGCGTAAAGGCTTCGCCGACGCGCGTCTGGCTAAGCTGGCGGGCGTGCGCGAAGCGGAGATCCGCAAGCTGCGCGACCAGTATGACCTGCACCCGGTCTACAAGCGCGTGGACACCTGTGCGGCAGAGTTCTCAACCGACACCGCCTACATGTACTCCACCTATGAAGACGAGTGCGAAGCGAATCCGTCAGTTGACCGCGACAAGATTATGGTGCTGGGCGGCGGTCCAAACCGTATCGGCCAGGGCATCGAGTTCGACTACTGCTGCGTACACGCCTCGCTGGCGCTGCGTGAAGACGGTTACGAGACCATCATGGTCAACTGTAACCCGGAAACCGTCTCCACCGACTACGACACCTCTGACCGCCTCTACTTCGAGCCGGTGACGCTGGAAGACGTGCTGGAAATCGTGCGCATCGAGAAGCCAAAAGGCGTTATCGTGCAGTACGGTGGCCAGACTCCGCTGAAGCTGGCGCGCGCGCTGGAAGCGGCAGGCGTACCGGTTATCGGTACCAGCCCGGATGCGATTGACCGCGCGGAAGACCGCGAGCGTTTCCAGCAGGCGGTTGACCGTCTGAAGCTGAAACAGCCGGCGAACGCCACGGTGACGGCCATCGAACAGGCCGTAGAGAAGGCGAAAGAGATTGGCTACCCGCTGGTGGTGCGTCCTTCTTATGTGCTGGGCGGCCGCGCGATGGAAATCGTCTACGACGAAGCCGACCTGCGTCGCTACTTCCAGACGGCGGTGAGCGTCTCCAACGATGCGCCAGTGCTGCTCGACCGCTTCCTTGACGACGCGGTGGAAGTGGACGTTGACGCCATCTGCGACGGCGAAATGGTGCTGATTGGCGGCATCATGGAGCATATCGAGCAGGCGGGCGTACACTCCGGCGACTCCGCCTGTTCTCTGCCAGCGTACACCCTGAGCCAGGAGATTCAGGACGTGATGCGCCAGCAGGTACAGAAGCTGGCCTTCGAGCTGCAGGTTCGCGGCCTGATGAACGTCCAGTTCGCGGTGAAAGATAACGAAGTCTACCTGATTGAAGTCAACCCGCGTGCGGCACGTACCGTACCGTTCGTCTCTAAAGCCACCGGTATTCCGCTGGCGAAAGTGGCGGCGCGCGTGATGGCAGGCCAGACGCTGGCACAGCAGGGCGTGACCAAAGAGATCATTCCACCGTACTACTCGGTGAAAGAAGTGGTGCTGCCGTTCAACAAATTCCCGGGCGTTGACCCGCTGTTAGGGCCAGAAATGCGCTCAACCGGGGAAGTGATGGGCGTGGGCCGTACCTTCGCAGAAGCGTTTGCCAAGGCGCAGCTGGGCAGCAGCTCGACCATGAGAAAATCGGGCCGTGCGCTGCTCTCCGTTCGCGAAGGCGATAAAGAGCGCGTGGTTGACCTTGCGGCCAAGCTGCTGAAGCAGGGCTTTGAGCTGGACGCGACCCACGGTACGGCAATTGTGCTGGGCGAAGCGGGTATCAACCCGCGTCTGGTGAACAAGGTGCATGAAGGTCGTCCGCACATTCAGGATCGTATCAAGAATGGCGAATACACCTACATCATCAACACCACCGCAGGCCGCCAGGCGATTGAAGACTCCAAGCTGATTCGCCGCAGCGCGCTGCAGTACAAAGTGCACTACGACACCACCCTGAACGGCGGTTTCGCAACGGCCATGGCGCTGAATGCGGATGCTACCGAGAAGGTGATTTCGGTTCAGGAAATGCACGCGCAGATTAGCAAGTAAGTAAAAATGCCCGGTGCCGTTCGGTTGCCGGGCATTCACCCCATCTTCAGAACCTTCTGGTTTTTCATCCTCTTTCAGTCAGTTAGCCTAAAATTGTTAGGTCGATAACGAAATTCAACTTAGAGCAGGGGAAAACACCATGCAAAATAAATTACTGATCGCCACCCTTCTTGCCGCCACTGTAACGTTTACCGTCGCGGGCTGTTCCTCTAACCAGGCAGTGAAAACCACCGATGGCAAAACCATTGTCACCGACGGAAAACCACAGGTCGATGACGATACCGGTCTGGTGTCGTATAAAAATGCGGAAACGGGTCAGACCGAGCAGATCAACCGCGATCAGGTGAAATCAATGGGCGAGCTGGATAACTAATAAAAAAAAGCCGTGGCGTTTGCCACGGCTTTTAGTCTTTCAGGAACGATTACCAGCGGTGGTTCAGCAGGATATGACCGCCATAAGCAGCATAGCTGTTCTCACCCCACTCGCCGCTGGCGCGCAGGGAGAGCGTCGTGGTTTCGTTCAGGTTGCCGGTGACGCCCAGCTCTAACTGACCACGATCTTCCGGCGTATCGTTGCTGACGGCCTCGCCGTTAAACGCCAGATCGTTCTGACCTGCGCCTTTCAGCCAGTTCACGGCAACGTACGGCTGCCAGGCTTTCACGTCTTTCTGTTCGAAGTAGCTTGATTTGACGCCCAGACGACCAAACAGACCGTCGTTGTCCAGCGTGGTAATCCGCACGCCGTCGCGATCGGTATGGTTTTCCTGATCCAGATAGCTGTAGATAACCTGCGCCTGAGGTTCGATTTTCCAGGTGCGCTCATTTTCTGAATCAATCACCCATGCATGGCCCACTTCGACGGATGCCGCGAAGCCCTCACTGTCGTAATCTTCATCATTACGGTTGCTGGTCACTTTATTGTTGTACCAGCTATAGGCGGCCCAGGTATCAACGTAGCTGCCCAGACGCAGCTTCTGATCTTCCTGCCAGGTTGCATACAGGCCGACGTTAAAGCCATCCACTTTGCCCTGCGCATCACGTACGTTGTGTCTTGCATCAGAGTGGGTCTTCGCCTGGCCTGCCCCGAACATGCCACCCGCACGCAGGATGCCGTTGTCCATGGGCTTACTCATGAAGTCGCTGCCTACCTGAAGGACAGTGGTGGTGGTGTCATAGCTGACTTTGTCACCGCCCGCATTGTTTTCATGGTAGCGACCTTTGACGTACATCCAGGTGTTGAGATCTTCCTCGTTACGGAAGGTGATCTGATCGCGATCGTCACGCTTGTGCAGGAACATGCTCTGCGCGGCAAGGTAGTTACCTAAGTAAGCGCCGACCTCAGGAGCCATGACTTCGGGACCGCTATTGCTGCCGTTGTCGGTGTTACCACCGTTGTCAGTGTTACTGCCGTTGTCGGTGTTACTGCCGTTGTAGGTATTACCGCCATTGTCGGTGTTACTGCCGTTGTCGGTATTACCACCGTTGTCGGTATTATTGCCGTTGTCGGTATCGTCTGCCGGAATGTCTGATGGCGTTGCCTTCGATTCCAGATACCAGTTTCCGTCGCCGTGCTGATAAAGATTATACTCATACGCACCCGCAACAACCGGTTTTGCCAGGGTGAGCTGAGCTTCTGAACTGCCGCCAACTCTGACAATTTCCATACCGTTTACGGTTTGCGCGCCCAGCCCCCCCATGTTGCTGACGCTGACCCCGGATTGGCCAAAGCTGCTCCCGGTGATGGTGAGATGGTCGGTTGGTGCATTATCCTCACCGAGCGTACTGTTTAACACGATCTGGCTGCCCGCGGAGCCGGTATAGTCGCCGTTAATGGTGAAATTGTTGCCAACGCTGTTATTGGCGGCGCTGAGCAACAGTTTGCCGCCATTAGCCACGTTGCCGTTGATAGTATCAACGCCGGCAGCGCTGAGCGTGGCGTTACCCTGGACTGCATTCCATGCCGCCAGCGTACCGCCCGCCAGAACATGAATGTTATTGTTCACTTCACCTGCAGTAGCAAACGTAGCGCCATTTTCAATGGTGACGGTGGCGTTACTGTTCTTTACGCCGAGCGTAGCACCATTAGCGACCAGGGTGGTGCCGCCGTGCAGAACAGTATCGCCCGTGTAGCTGTTCTTGCCGGTGAGGGTCAGGGTGTGTGAATCTACTTTCTCAACCTTACCGCTACCGGTCATATCGGTGGCGAAAGTGGAATTGTTGCCCTGATTAAATATTACCGTACCGTTGTTTTTCAGGCCTCCACTGAGAGAAGCTGTTTTTTGGCCATTGCCTAATTGTAGAGAGGCATCTTTAGTAACCAGCGTATTGCCGCTATTAGAGACGGTTCCCGCCAGCGTTAAATCACCGCTGTTAACCTGAAGGGAATCGCCATAACCGATGACGTCGAGATCGCCCGTCAGCGTCCAGCTTTCACCCTCCATTTTGACAGAGGCAAAACCGTCTCCCTTATTCAGGCCAACAAAATTGCTGTCTTCTATTCCGGCACCAACCAGCGTGAGGCTATTTCCCGTTGAGCCGGTAGAGATCACATCACCGTTGAGCGAGGAGCCGGTATTGAGTACCAGCGTATTATTTTTATTACTGGCAAAGGAGATTGCCGTATTGCCGCCACCGATTGAACCACTGTTTATGATGTCGACTTTAGCGGTATTCGTTACGTTGATTCCGTGCTGAAGGCCCTCTACGGTACCCGTGTTCGTGAGCTTAATATTGCCATCGCTCAGGGTAATACCGTCAACTTCTGTACCCTTGATGGTGCCAGCGTTATTAATGGCAACACCTACTTCAGCATTAAGACCTGATTTGCCTTTAATAAGACCGGTAGCGGTATTGGAAATACTGACAGCAGATGAGTTTTTACTGACGAAAACACCATTTTCAGCCGCAGTAATATTCCCTTTGTTAATCAGGTCCCCTTGCATGGTATCAATATTAACACCTGTCGCTGAAGTAGAGGAAATTGTCGCCCCTTCCTCGTTATTCACTACTAAACGTTGTGCTCCAGTGCTAATATCAAGTCCATTCCCGTAACCAGAAATATTTCCCATATTTTCAACGTTTGAAACATCAATCCCATTGACCGACACGGCAGCTTCATTCCCGGAAGAGGTTATCGTAACGTCTTTATTAATGACTTATTCAGCGTCGGTGGAGAAGTTTTGTGGAATTGAGGTTGATTGGTCAATCGTGCTGGCAAAAGCGACAGCGGGGGTGAATAACAATAGGGCAGGAAAGAGACTTCCCAGAGTTTTAGTCGTTTTATTGAGTCTGAAATGTTTGTTGCTCATTTACACATCCATTTGAATTAGAAAGGCGCGATACGACGTATTAAAATTACGTCAGTATGCGGAGAAAAAGAATGAGCTCGCTACAAAGAGCGTAAAATTATTATTTTTTCAATGTTTTATGTATAGATCGATTTATTAAATAATTATTTTAGATTTTCTTAAAATATCTCATTCCTTTATGGATTGAAGTGAGGTATTCACGTCCTGGATTTTTTTGGAGAGGAAAAATCGTCCAACGAATGATGATTACCAATAGCTGCGCTTTCCTTTTCATGGCTGCTGCGCCCCTTTCACCGGGCGGGTTAACTGTCTACACTCACTGCTACAAGAAGAGAAGAAGACAGGCCATTTGATGATACTCATAATTTATGCGCACCCCTATCCGCAGCACTCGCATGCGAATAAGCGGATGCTTGAGCAGGTAAGGACGCTTGAAAACGTCGAGATACGTTCCCTCTATCAACTCTATCCCGATTTCAACATCGATATTGCCGCCGAACAGGAGGCGCTCTCCCGTGCCGATCTGATCGTCTGGCAGCATCCCATGCAGTGGTACAGCACGCCCCCGCTCCTGAAATTGTGGATTGATAAAGTCTTCTCCCACGGCTGGGCGTATGGCCACAATGGCCATGCCCTAAAAGGGAAAAGCCTGATGTGGGCGGTCACCACGGGTGGAGGGGAAAGCCACTTTGATATTGGTTCCTTCCCGGGGTTTGAGGTTCTGGCACAGCCGCTGCAGGCGACCGCACTTTATTGCGGGCTGAACTGGCTCCCGCCTTTTGCGATGCACTGCACCTTTGTCTGCGACGATGAAACGCTGCAGGCGCAGGCGCGCCATTATAAACAACGCTTACTTGAGTGGCAGGAGGCGCACCATGGATAGCCATACGCTGATACAGGCGCTGATATACCTCGGCGCGGCGGCGCTGATTGTACCCGTGGCGGTTCGCCTGGGGCTGGGCTCTGTTCTCGGCTATCTGATTGCGGGCTGCGTCATTGGGCCGTGGGGCTTTCGTCTGGTGACGGATGCAGAGGCAATCCTCCATTTCGCTGAAATCGGCGTTGTGCTGATGCTCTTTGTGATTGGTCTGGAACTCGATCCGCAGCGCCTGTGGAAGCTTCGCGCCTCGGTGTTTGGCGGCGGGGCGCTGCAGATGGTGGCCTGCGGCCTGCTGTTGGGTGGGTTCTGCATCCTGCTGGGCATGGACTGGAAAGTGGCAGAGCTTATCGGCATGACGCTGGCGCTCTCCTCGACCGCCATTGCCATGCAGGCCATGAACGAGCGCAATCTGACGGTCTCCCAGATGGGACGCAGCGCGTTCTCGGTGCTGCTGTTCCAGGACATTGCCGCTATCCCGCTGGTGGCGATGATCCCACTGCTGGCGGCCAGCGGTTCCGCCACGACGCTGGGGGCGTTTGCGCTGTCGGCATTAAAAGTGGTGGGGGCGCTGGCGCTGGTGGTGCTGCTTGGTCGCTACGTCACCCGTCCGCTGCTGCGGTTCGTTGCCCGCTCGGGCCTTCGCGAAGTGTTCAGCGCCGTGGCGCTCTTCCTGGTGTTTGGCTTCGGTCTGCTGTTGGAGGAGGCCGGGCTGTCGATGGCGATGGGGGCCTTCCTGGCGGGCGTTCTGCTGGCGAGTTCCGAATACCGTCACGCGCTGGAAAGCGATATCGAGCCGTTTAAAGGCTTGCTGCTGGGGCTGTTTTTCATCGGCGTGGGGATGTCCGTCGACTTCGGCACGCTGGTGACGCACCCGCTGCGGATCGTCATCCTGCTGGTTGGCTTCCTGATCATTAAAATGGCGATGCTGTGGCTGATTGCGCGTCCGCTCAAGGTGCCGAATAAGCAGCGCAGCTGGTTTGCGGTTCTGCTGGGGCAGGGGAGTGAATTTGCGTTTGTGGTCTTTGGCGCAGCACAGATGGCAAACGTCCTCGACCCAGAATGGGCGAAAGCGCTGACGCTCGCGGTCGCGCTGTCGATGGCCGCGACGCCTATTCTGCTGGTGGTGCTGACGCGTCTGGAAAAATCGGGTAGCGAGCAGGAGCGCGAAGCCGATGAAATTGACGAAGAGCAGCCGCGCGTCATTATTGCCGGATTTGGCCGCTACGGGCAGATCGTTGGCCGTCTGCTGCTGTCCAGCGGAGTGAAAATGGTTATCCTCGATCACGACCCCGACCATGTCGATACCCTGCGAAAATTTGATATGAAGGTGTTTTACGGCGACGCGACCCGCGTCGATCTGCTGGAATCTGCCGGGGCGGCAAAAGCGGAGGTGTTGATTAACGCCATTGACGATCCGGAGACCAGCATGCAGATGGTGGAAATGGCGAAAGAACATTTCCCGAATCTGACCATCATTTCCCGCGCCCGCGATGTGGATCACTATATCCGGCTGCGGCAGGCGGGGGTAGAAGCACCGGAGCGTGAAACCTTTGAAGGCGCGCTGAAGTCTGGCCGCATGGCGCTGGAAAATCTGGGGCTCGGCGCGTACGAAGCGCGCGAGCGTGCGGACCTGTTCCGCCGCTTTAACACCGAGATGGTGGAAGAGATGGCTGCGATGGCCGGGAGTACGGCCACCGAGCGTGCGGCGGTGTTTAAACGCACCAGCGCGATGCTGACGGAAATCATTAACGAGGACCGTAATCACCTGTCGCTTATCCAGCGTCACGGCTGGCAGGGAACGGAAGAGGGCAAGCATACCGGGGATCCGGCTGACGAGCCGGAGAGTAAACCTTCCGCGTGAAGTGGAGTTGCCAGCAATAATAAAAAATTTCTTTATCTTTACCCTGCCGCCAGTCGACGAAAGATTAAGCTTTCCGTATAGTGGCGGCAATTTTTTGCATCCGGGAAATTTTCAATGATCAGTCTGATTGCAGCGCTGGCGGTGGACCGCGTTATCGGTATGGAAAATGCCATGCCGTGGAACCTGCCTGCCGATCTCGCATGGTTTAAACGTACTACGTTAAACAAGCCGGTAGTGATGGGCCGCCTGACCTGGGAGTCGATTGGTCGTCCATTGCCGGGCCGTAAAAATATCGTTATCAGCAGCCAGCCGGGCACTGACGATCGCGTCGAATGGGTAAAATCAGTCGACGAGGCGATTGCTGCATGCGGCAATGCCGAAGAGATCATGGTGATTGGCGGCGGGCGCGTGTACGAGCAGTTCCTGCCAAAAGCGCAGAAGCTGTATCTGACCCACATTGATGCGGAAGTGGAAGGGGATACCCATTTCCCTGACTACGATCCGGACGAGTGGGAATCGGTATTCAGTGAATTCCACGACGCGGATGCACAGAACTCCCACAGCTACTGCTTCGAGATTCTGGAACGTCGTTAAGTGATTTTTCCCTCTCCCGGCCGGGAGAGGGAAGTGCATATCAGGAGGCAACCGCCTCGTCTCCCCCTAAATCCAGCTGTCGGTTGGACGGCTGAACAAAGTAAGTTTTATCTTCCCAGCGTAAGCAGGTTAACTCTCCGCCCCAGCAGCATCCGGTATCCAGGCCGTAGATCCCTTCTGGCGTTCCTTTTCCTTCCAGTGCAGCCCAGTGACCAAATACCACGTTGTACTCACTTGTCACCGGCCCCGGAATGGCAAACCACGGTTTTAGCGGAGCGGGCGCGCTCTCCGGCGTCTCTTTGGAATACATGTCCAGCTGTCCGTTCGGGAAGCAGAAACGCATGCGGGTGAAGGCGTTGGTAATAAAGCGCAGACGCGCCAGACCGCTGAGATCCTCACTCCAGTGGTTCGGCATATCGCCGTACATGGCATCGAGGAAGAAAGGATAGGAGTCGCTCGCCAGCACCGCCTCAACGTCACGCGCACAGGTTTTCGCCGTCTCAAGATCCCATTGTGGCGTGATCCCGGCATGCGCCATGACCAGCTTTTTCTCTTCGTCGACCTGCAGCAGCGGCTGACGGCGCAGCCAGTTAATCAGATCGTCGGCATCTGGCGCATCCAGCAGCGGGGTGAGGCGATCTTTAGGTTTGTTGCGGCTGATCCCGGCGAACACCGCCAGCAGGTGCAGATCGTGATTGCCCAGCACCATGCGCACGCTGTCGCCTAGCGATTTGACGAAACGTAATACTTCAAGGGAGCCGGGGCCACGCGCGACTAAATCGCCCGTCAGCCAGAGTGTGTCCTGTCCTGGCGTAAAGTCGACCTGTTTTAATAATGCGATCAGTTCATCGTAGCAACCGTGAACGTCGCCAATCAGATATGTAGACATTAGATTAATGAATGAGTGTGGTTACGGCGAGACGGAACACAGGAATGGCAACGCGGAAATCATTGCCATCGACGTCGACCATTTCATAATGGCCTTGCATGGTACCCATCGGCGTTTCAATCACCGCGCCGCTGGTGTACTGGTACTCTTCGCCAGGGGCGATATGAGGCTGTTCACCGACCACACCTTCCCCCTGGACTTCGATTTCGCGGCCATTGCCGTTGGTGATAAGCCAGTAGCGTCCGCGCAGCTGCACGGGCGTCCGCCCCAGATTGCGAATGGTCACGGTGTAAGCAAAGACAAAACGTTCTTCATCCGGTGAGGACTGTGATTCAACATAAACGCTTTGTACATGGACACATACGCGGGGCGAATCAATCATGGCTTAACTCTCCTTCGGCGGCGCATTTTCGCTGATGTAATTAGCCAGCTTGCAGTACTGCTCTACGGAGATGTTCTCCGCACGCATTGCCGGGTCGATCCCAAGCTCAGCTAACACCTCAACGGTGAAGGAATTGCTGAGGCTGTTACGGATCGTTTTACGACGCTGGTTAAAGGCTTCAGTGGTAATGCGGCTCAGTACACGCAGATCTTTTACCGGGTACGGTTTCGTTTTGTGCGGCACAAGGCGCACAACCGCTGAATCCACTTTCGGTGGTGGTGTGAACGCTGACGGCGGTACTTCGAGTACCGGGATCACGTTGCAGTAATATTGCGCCATCACGCTTAAACGACCATACGCTTTACTGTTCGGGCCTGCAACCAGGCGGTTAACCACCTCTTTTTGCAACATGAAGTGCATGTCGGCAATGGCATCAGTATAGCTAAAGAGGTGGAACATGAGCGGCGTGGAGATGTTATACGGCAGGTTGCCGAATACGCGCAGCGGCTGACCCATTTTTTCTGACAGTTCGCCGAAGTTCATGGTCATAGCGTCCTGCTGATAGATGGTCAGCTTCGGCCCGAGGAACGGGTGCGTTTGCAGGCGTGCGGCCAGATCGCGGTCCAGTTCGATGACGGTCAGTTCGTCGAGGCGTTCGCCTACCGGCTCGGTCAGTGCGGCAAGGCCCGGGCCGATTTCGACCATCGCCTGGCCTTTTTGTGGATTAATAGCCGAGACAATGCTTTCGATCACGAACTGATCGTTAAGGAAGTTTTGCCCGAAACGTTTACGGGCTAAGTGGCCCTGATGGACTCGATTAGTCATTGAGTATTAACAATCATTTTGATGGCGAGATTAAGCGCCGTAATAAAACTGCCGACATCCGCCTTCCCCTGGCCTGCCAGATCCAGCGCAGTACCGTGGTCAACGGACGTTCGAATAAAGGGTAAACCGAGGGTGATATTCACGCCGCGGCCAAAGCCCTGGTATTTTAGCACGGGCAGGCCCTGATCGTGGTACATCGCGAGCACGGCGTCGGCATTATCCAGGTATTTCGGCTGGAAAAGGGTATCAGCAGGCAGCGGACCGCTGAGATTCATCCCCTTCGCCCGCATTTCGTTGAGTACCGGAATGATGGTGTCGATCTCTTCGGTACCCATGTGCCCGCCTTCGCCGGCGTGCGGATTCAGGCCACAGACCAGCACATGCGGCTGCGGGATCCCAAATTTTGTCTGCAGATCGTGATGCAAAATCCCGATGATCTCGCGCAGGAGTTCAGGCGTGATCGCATCCGGAATCGCTTTGATCGGCAGATGGGTGGTCACCAGCGCAACGCGCATTTCTTCCGTCGCCAGCATCATCACCACTTTCGGACTGTGCGAGCGCTCTTCAAAGAACTCCGTATGACCGGTAAACGGTATACCCGCTTCGTTGATGACGCCTTTGTGGACGGGGCCGGTAATCAGGGCGGCAAATTCGCCCTTCAGGCAACCGTCGCAGGCGCGCGCAAGGGTTTCAACGACATAATGGCCGTTTTCCGTGCTGAGCTGGCCAGGAATGACCGGCGTACGAAGGGGAACAGAAAGAAGGGTGAGGGTACCGGCTTGCTGCGGTGCAGGCTGTTGACCTTCAACGTAAGGGATGAGCGTTAAAGGCAGACCGAGCAGCGCTGCCCGGTCTTGTAACAGTGTTGCATCGGCGCAGACAACCAGTTCTACTGGCCAGCTGCGCTGGGCAAGCTGGACAACGAGGTCAGGCCCAATCCCGGCGGGTTCGCCGGGCGTGATAACAACACGATGCTGTTTCATTAGTTGCTCAGCACTTTCACGTAAGCACTGGCGCGTTGTTCCTGCATCCAGGTGGCTGCTTCTTCAGAGAACTTACGGTTAAACAGCATGCGGTAGGCTCTGTCTTTCTGTGCTGCATCCGTTTTATCAACGTTACGGGTGTCCATCAGCTCGATCAGATGCCAGCCAAACGAAGAGTGGACCGGCGCGCTGATCTGGCCTTTGTTCAGCTTCATCAACGCGTCACGGAAGGCAGGATCGTAAATATCCGCCGCTGCCCAGCCCAGATCGCCACCCTGGTTAGCAGAGCCAGGATCCTGAGAGAACTCTTTTGCTGCCTTCGCAAACGAGGTTTTACCGCTCTTAATATCTGCCGCAATCTGTTCCAGCTTCGCACGCGCCTGATCGTCAGTCATGATCGGTGACGGCTTCAGCAGAATGTGGCGAGCGTGAACTTCGGTAACGGAGATATTTTGGCTCTGGCCGCGCAGATCGTTCACTTTCAGAATGTGGAAGCCCACGCCTGAACGGATTGGACCGACGATATCGCCTTTCTTAGCCGTGCTCAGTGCCTGAGCAAAGAGGGATGGCAGCTCCTGAATACGTCCCCAGCCCATCTGGCCGCCTTTCAGCGCCTGTTGGTCTGCGGAGTAGGTGATGGCCAGCTTGCCAAAGTCAGCGCCGTTACGCGCCTGTTCGACAATTGAACGCGCCTGGCTTTCTGCTTCCGCAGCCTGATCGGACGTAGGGTTCTCTGGCAGTGGAATCAGAATGTGGCTCAGGTTCAGCTCTGTGCTTGCATCGTTCTGGTTACCCACCTGTTTTGCCAGCGCGTCCACTTCCTGAGGCAGGATAGTAACGCGGCGACGCACTTCGTTGTTACGCACTTCCGAAATCAGCATCTCTTTACGGATCTGGTTACGGTAGGTAGCGTAGCTGATGCCGTCATAGGCCAGACGGCTGCGCATCTGGTCTAAAGACATATTGTTCTGCTTTGCGATGTTAGCGATCGCCTGATCGAGCTGCTCGTCAGTGACCTTCACACCCATTTTCTGCCCCATCTGAAGAACGATCTGATCCATGATCAGGCGTTCCAGGATCTGGTGGCGCAGCGTGGCGTCATCCGGAAGCTGCTGACCCGCTTCGCCCGAATTGAGCTTCACCGATTTCATCAGACCGTCAACGTCACTTTCAAGCACGACGCCGTTGTTAACCACAGCAGCGACTTTATCAACAACCTGGGGGGCCGCGAAGCTGGTATTCGCAACCATAGCGACACCGAGCAGCAGCGTTTTCCAGTTCTTCATACTTTTTCCATTTCAATTAACCGCAAAGCGGATTACGTTGCAAATCAAGCACATTACAAGGAACTGCGGTAAGGCAGAATGTTCGAGCGCAGCATTTTCTGCGTACCCAGACCGTAGTTGGAACTCAGGCCGCGTAACTCGAAGTTAAAGCCAATCACGTTATCGTATTTGCTCTGATTGTTTTCCCAGCCGTTAAGCTTACGTTCGTAACCGACACGCAGCGCGTAGCAGCAGGAGTTATATTGCAGCCCCAACATCTGGTCAGCAGCTTTATTGGTGTTAGTGTCAAAGTAGTAAGCGCCTACGATTGACCAACGGTCGGCGATAGGCCAACTCGCTGCCGCACCGACCTGAGAAATACCATCCGAATATTGCGGTGATTTCCAGTAGTTGATGCTGTTCTGGTCATTGCTTTTCGGTAGCGTTGCCTGAATGTATTCCGGGCTAGCGTAGCGATAGCTTACCTGAATCATGCGATCTTCATCACGACGATACTCTATGGCGGCACTACTGTTAGCAACGTTGTCGAGACGCGTGTCATACTGCACACCGCCACGCAGGCCCCAACGGTCAGTCATACGCCAGTAGGTATCTCCCGCCCACACTATCGATCCCGTTTTGTTGTCTTTCTCCCACTGAATATTGTCATCGCCCGTGCGAGACTCTGTGAAGTAGTAGATTTGACCCACAGAAACGTTAAAACGTTCAACGGCTGCATCATCATAAACACGTGTTGTGACGCCGGTCGTTAACTGGTTCGCTGAGGCGATACGGTCCAGACCGCCGTAAGTACGGTCACGGAACAGACCACTATAGTCAGACTGCAGTAAAGAGGAGTCGTAGTTCTGAATGTTGCTCTGGTCGCGGTATGGCACGTACAAATACTGCATCCGCGGTTCAAGCGTCTGGGTATAACCATCCGCCAGCAGGGCCATATCACGCTCGAAAATCAGCTTGCCGTCCATTTTAAACTGAGGGAGCGTTCGGTTGACTGACTCTTCCAGATGCGCACTGTTCGTTGCGTTGTAATTATCGAGATTTTTTTGCTGATAGTGCGTCGCCATCAGCTTGGCTTCGGTATTCAGGCTTGCCCAGTCGTTAGACCACGGCAGATTGATCGTCGGCTCAAGGTGAACACGCGTGGCTTCAGGCATGTCCGAATCCGTGTTAACGAAATGCACTGCCTGAGCGTATATCCGGGTGTCGAATGGACCTACATCATTCTGATACCAGTTGACGTCCAGCTGTGGCTCAGCACCATAGGTAGGCGTGGACTGGTCAGAAAACACCTGGAATTTCTTGGTCGAGACGGTTGCATCAAAGTTCTGCACCGCATAGCCTACGCTGAATTTTTGCGTGGCATAGCCATCAGTACTCGAGCCGTATTTGGACGAGAAGTCATTAAAATATGACGAATCGCTGACTTTGGTGTAATCAACATTAAAGCGCCACACCTGATCCATCACCCCGGAATGCTGCCAGTAGTACAGCCAGCGGTGACGGTTATCACCCGAGACGTTTCTGGCGTCGTCCTTGTAAACGTTATCCGACGGCAGATAATCCAGCTCCATCAGACCCGCACCTGCCTGAGTCAGATAGCGGAACTCGTTCTCCCACATGACGTTACCGCGCTTGTGGATATAGTGCGGCGTGATCGTCGCATCCATGTTAGGCGCGATGTTCCAGTAATACGGCAGGTAGAACTCAAAGTAGTTCGTGGTGCTGTATTTGGCATTTGGGATCAGGAAACCGGAGCGACGTTTGTCACCCACGGGAAGCTGCAGATAAGGGCTGTAGAATATGGGGACCGGACCCACCTTGAAGCGGGCGTTCCAGATCTCTGCGACCTGCTCTTCGCGGTCATGGATAACTTCACTCCCGACCACGCTCCAGGTATTTGAACCCGGCAGACACGACGTGAACGTGCCATTTTCCAGAATCGTATAGCGGTTTTCACCGCGCTGTTTCATCAGGTCTGCGTCACCGCGCCCCTGGCGACCCACCATCTGGTAATCACCTTTCCAGACGTTAGTGTCTTTGGTATTCAGGTTTGACCAGGCTTTCGGACCTTTCAGGATGACCTGATTGTCGTCATAGTGCACATTACCCAGCGCATCCACCGTTCGTACCGGCTCGGCCGCACCTTCCGGCTGCTTCTGGTGCAACTGCACTTCATCTGCCTGCAGGCGGCTATTGCCCTGGTTAATATCGACATTGCCTGTAAAGGTGGCATTGTCAGGGTAAGTCCCTTTTGAACTGTCGGCAGTAATGGTTACCGGCAAGCTATTGGTATCGCCACTCACCAGTGGGCGATTATAACTTGGGACGCCAAGCATACACTGCGAGGCGAGATCGGCCGCCAGCCCCTGTTGACTGTACAGGGCGGTGCCAATCATTGTGGCCAGGAGGGTGGGGATACGTTTTTTCATACGTTGTATTTTATTGTTCCGTCATCAGTGGCTACGGCTTACAAACGCTCAGAGACTATCTTACTCATCTGCGCAGTACCAGCGTTAATCCTGCCCGTTTGCGTGCCAGAGTGTTAGGCTCGCTATCGAATGACGAGTATGATAAAGCAAATTATAGGCGATGTCCTTCAATTGACCGTGACTTGAACACAGTGATGATGACGTTGCGTCGGCCAGGAATATGACTATCCGGGGAGTATATGCAGTATTGGGGTAAAATAATCGGCGTTGCGTTCGCCATCATCATGGGTGCCGGGTTCTGGGGAATAGTGCTGGGGCTTATTATTGGCCATATGTTTGATAAGGCGCGCAGCCGTAAAATGGCCTGGTTTGCCAACCAGCGCGAGCGCCAGTCACTCTTTTTCTCCACCACTTTTGAGGTGATGGGGCATTTAACCAAATCCAAAGGGCGCGTCACGGAAGCCGATATTCAGATTGCCAGCGTCTTTATGGATCGCATGAATCTGCACGGTGACTCCCGCCTGGAGGCGCAAAATGCGTTTCGCATCGGGAAATCCGATAACTACCCGCTTCGCGAAAAAATGCGCCAGTTCCGCAGCATCTGCTTCGGCCGTTTTGATTTAATTCGGATGTTTCTGGAAATTCAGATTCAGGCGGCCTTCGCCGACGGCTCGCTTCACCCTAACGAACGCGATGTTTTATACGTGATTGCGGAAGAGCTGGGTATCTCCCGTATGCAGTTCGATCAGTTCCTGCGCATGATGCAGGGTGGCGCGCAGTTTGGCGGCGGGTATCACCAGCAGTCTTCTGGCGGTGCCTGGCAGCAGGCGCAGCGTGGTCCGACGCTGGAAGATGCCTGCAACGTGCTTGGCGTAAAACCCTCTGACGATCAGACTACCATCAAACGTGCCTATCGTAAGCTCATGAGCGAGCACCATCCAGACAAGCTCGTTGCAAAAGGCTTACCGCCTGAAATGATGGAGATGGCGAAGCAAAAAGCGCAGGAAATTCAGAAAGCGTACGAGCTGATTAAAGAGAAGAAAGGCTTCAAATAAGCCCCTTTTTAGAATGATGAAGGGCCTGGCAGCATGAGCTGCCAGGCCCTTTATACAGCGTTACCAGCTGTAGCGTACGTTCAGGCTACCGTTTACATCGCTGTAATCATTATCACCTTTCTGTCCGGAGACCTGGGCAATAACGCTCCATTGCTTGCTCACATTTGCCTGAATACCCGCTTTCAGCTCCGCACGATCGGCAGGAAGGTCCTGTTTGATCTGTGTGTCACCAAAGTTGACTGCCGTGTCTTCAGAGGTATGCAGCCAGTTGGCCTCCGCAAACGGCTGGATAACCGCGTCGTTCGACTTATTCATCTTGCTGTCAATGCGCAGGCCTAAACGGGTGGTCCAGCTTTCGCCGTTTTGCCCATCAATCGTCGTGCCGCTGCTGTCTTTGATGTCATCCGCACTGTAATCCTGCCAGACGACCTGTGCCTGCGGCGTGAGGCTCAGCGTGTTGTCGCCGAGTGCGATATCGTAGCGGTAGCCTGTTTCCAGCGAAACGGCGTTGGCGTTTGAATCGTAATCCGTTGAGCCAACGTCACCGTTATCTACGCTGTTGTGGTACATCCCATACTGATACCAACTGTCGACATAAAAACCCTGATGCTGTCGGGCATCGGCAAACCACGTTGCATAGACTCCGAGGTTATAGCCATCGACTTTACCGTCAGCGCTAAAGCGGCTGCCGTCAGCACCTTTATTGCCAGTGCTGTCGCTGCTGGCGTTGATATAGCTACCCATAACCCCGACCACCAGGCTTTGTTCGCCGTTGTTCCAGGCGGCAACATCGCCCCCAATCTGGAACTGGGAGTAGTTGCTGTCGATATCAATATTGCTCTCTGCCGCAGTAGACTGGTTCTTACCTGCTTTGAAACGCGCCCATGTCGTGCCGTTTTCCGATTTGAACTGACTGCCTTCTCGGTCTGACAGGGTCTGCATTTGCAGATCGCGAGCCAGCCACTGGTTGCTGAGGTATGAACCGATATCGGCACGATACTGAGGCGTTACGTCGCCATTATCACTCGTGGCCTGGGAACGAAGATACCAGTCCCCTGAGTCCTGATACAGGCGGTATTCGTAGGCGTTAATCTGGACCTGATTACCCTGAACAAAGGTACCGTTTGATGCACCGCCGACCTGAATCACTTCAATACCGTTTTGGGTCAGTGCGCCCTGACCGCCAACGTTGTTAATGTACAGGGTGGTGTTCCCGGACGTATTCCCCGTAATGTTAAGCATATCGGTTGGAGACGTGTCGTCGCCTAACTGCGTATTTAGCGTCACAGAACCCTGGTTGCAGGTGTAATCGCCGTTTACGATCAGCGTGTTGCCGGTCGTCGCACCATTGGTTCCTTCAATATTGCCGCTGACAATGCTGCCTGCGTTGCTCAGATCACCATTGATCGTTAGCGTGTCGTTGAACTGAACGGTGCCCTTGCTATTAACATTGCCGTTCACCACACCGCTGGAACCGCCAAACGTGGCGCCTGCCGCGACATTCACGGCCTGCTCGCTGTTTTGTACGCCGATAACGCCAGCCTCGTCCAGCCAGAGCGTGCCCTGGTTGACATCCGTTGTGCCGCTGTAACTGTTTACGGCATTAAGGATCAGCGTACCTTGCCCCTCTTTGGTCAGCGATTTGCCGTCCCATCCGGTCGTGGCTTCGGCGTTTTGATCGACAAGCGCCGTGCTCAGCGTAAAGCTGCCGTCAGGATTGTTCAGAGTGAATGTGCCGTGAGCTGCTGTTGCCGCTGGGTTCTGGCTGGCATACCAGGTTAATGACGGTGTCAGGACGTAATTGGTCACGTCGGCGGGATCAATGGTGCCGCTAAAGGTGATGAAGTCAACGGAGCCAGATGCCATGCCCGCAACGGTGAGGTTGGTAAAATTGCCACTGATTGCATTTTCAGCGTCAATCACCGTGAAGGCGCTATCCGCGGAAAGCGTGCTGGCACTACCGTAACCTGTAATATTTAGTGTGCCATCAAGCGTCGCATTCTGAGCGACAATCGGCGCATCGGTCGCGTTTGCGTCAAGATAGACATCAGTTTGGCTGTTAGCCCGAAGGGTGAGATTACCGACATTGAGTGTACCAGTACTGCCGTTTTCATCGCCGAGTGTGATGCGTCCGCTGCTGGTAAGATTACCGACGCTGGAATCGGCCGTCAGCAGCCATTGGCTGTTCGCATCCAGCGTCATGCTGACGTTATCACCGCTGGCCTTAACGGCGCCGGACAGCTTGCTGTTTTCAGCGCGAAGGGTGACTGCATCAGTGGTATTGGCCACGGTGAGCAGATTGTCTGCGTTCATCGTTTGCACATTCTTCACGTTAATATCGGCAGATCCGGAATCCACCGCAAAAGCACTTCCTCCTGACGCGGTTGCCGTAATGCTCCCTCCGTCAATCGTAGCGACATTTTTTCCACCGCTGAACGAGAAGGCGACATTGCTACCGGAAACGTTGCTGTGGGTGACGGTCGCGCTGCTGGCGCTTTCTAAGGCAATGGCAGCAGATTGTTCGCTGGTGATATCTGTGCTGTTCGCCTCAAGGGCTCCACCGTGAGTCATCGCCACTGCCCGCGAATTTTCTCCGGACGCGATCGTTGAACCGTTATTCAGTACGAATGTGCTCTTTGCCCCGTCAGAGGATATTGCTTCAGCATTTTTCCCCTGAGTGACGATATGAGTGTCAGTGAGTTCTGCGCGTCCGGTATTCATTATGCCAACTGACTGCTCACCGTAAGTTTCAACGTGGGATGCCGCTAAATTAAATGTGTTGGTATAGTTTTGAATACCAAAGCTCTGGCTTCCGGTAGTGGTAATCGTGACGTTTGAGCCGGTCAATTCACCGTCGTTATATATACCTGCATTACCAAAATCTCCCGTGGTGTTTATATTCACATTGTCTAATGAAAGGGTGGCATATCGGTTAACAATAGCCCGAGCCATGCCATACCCGGAAGTCGTAATGGTCGCGTTTTTTATCGTCAGGTCTGCGCCATTCAATATCTCAACACCATAAGAACCCTCTCCCGTCGCCGTATAGCTCCCCCCGTCAATGGTGCCTTTTGCATTAGAGCTAAACAATACGGCAGATGCGATCTCGCCTTCCGTCGAAACGGTAAGGTTGTTCAACATGGCTTCTGAGTTATCACCGACAATGGTTATCGCATGACTGCCTTCCCCGGAAGTGCGGATTGTGGATCCCGAATCATCGAGCGTGATTTTCGCTCCATTCGACACGGATAGCCCCATGCCTGCATCCCCGGTTGTGGATATCGTTAAGGCGCCGTTATCGGTGACGATGACATCAGAGCCAGAGGCGGATACCGCCGAGGTATTAGGGCTCGTCGTTGAATATTCACCACTGATGGTATTATTACCCGGGACTGCAACAAACGTCGTGTCACTGGCGTGTGCGGTACTCACAACACCTGACAAGATAAACGTTGCGATCGCGCTTCCGGCGCGTACGCAGGATTTGATTTTGCTGTCCCCTTTTGAAAACTCCGAGGCAACGATGTACATATTTCTGGCGTAATTCCAGACGATGTTATACGAACGGTTCATACACTTCCTTGTGAATCAATGAGTAAACTAAGTGTGGCTGTTGAGTAGAAAAACAACTCCGTTTGGATAGGCTAGAGTTAGTATTTCCTTAAAATGAGCTGGATTATCAGTAATAAATTGCATCGTGTTCAATTTAATATTTTTTAATCCAAACCTTAGTCTTTCTAAAAATACTGAGTGTTATTTAAGGAAGAGATAATTATCGTGAATGAACTTGGGCGGGTTTTCAGATGAGCAGGGGAGATATATATGCTGTGTGAATATTTACCGTCGACAGTGAGCTGACAGTAAATATTCACATCAGGAATTTAAAAATCGACCGGGGCTTTAAACGTCATCGCGTTACCGAAGGCCGGATGGGTGATGGTAAGCGTCTGCGCGTGCAGCTGCAGACGTGGCGCTAAGGCCAGCGCTTCAGGCGGCGCATAAAAGCGGTCGCCCAGAATCGGATGACCCAGCGCAAGCATATGCACGCGCAGCTGGTGTGAACGTCCGGTAATCGGCTTAAGCAGGACGCGCGCGGTATTATCCGGCGCGTACTCAAGCACTTCATACTCGGTTTGCGCGGCCTTGCCGGTTTCATAACACACCTTCTGCTTTGGCCGATTCGGCCAGTCGCAGATCAGCGGTAAATCCACCAGCCCTTCCGCCTGCGCCGGGTGACCCCAGACGCGGGCGACATACTGCTTCTTCGGCTCGCGCTCGCGGAACTGGCGCTTCAGCTCGCGTTCTGCCGCTTTGTTCAGCGCCACCACAATCACGCCGCTGGTCGCCATGTCCAGGCGATGGACCGACTCCGCCTGAGGATAATCGCGCTGAATGCGCGTCATCACGCTGTCTTTGTGCTCATCCAGACGACCCGGCACGGACAACAGCCCGCTGGGCTTGTTGACCACCATAATGTGTTCATCCTGATACAGAATGACCAGCCAGGGATCCTGTGGCGGATTGTACGGCTCCATCACCATCTTGCGCTCCGTTTACTGATGCGTCACAACGATAAGACGCAGGGCATCCAGACGCCAGCTTGCCTGATCCAGGCTTTCCAGCACCTGCTGACGGTTGCTTTCAATCGCCGCCAGCTCGTCGTCACGGATGTTCGGGTTCACGGCCTTCAACGCCTCCAGACGCGACAGCTCTGCAGACAGTTTCTCGTCGGCTTCACTGCGCGCGGCGTCAATCAGCGCTCTGGCCGCTTTTTCAATCTGGGTTTCACCCTGCTGGAGAATGGCATGCACGTCCTGCTGCACCGCATTGACCAGCTTGCTGCCGGTATGGCGGTTCACCGCGCTCAGCTGGCGGTTGAAGCTCTCAAATTCAACCTGTCCTGCGAGGTTCGTGCCGTTTTTATCCAGCAGCAGACGCACCGGCGTTGGTGGCAGGAAGCGGTTGAGCTGCAGCTGTTTCGGCGCCTGCGCTTCCACAACGTAGATCAGCTCCAGCAGCAGCGTGCCTACGGGCAGCGCCTTGTTTTTCAACAGGGAGATGGTGCTGCTGCCGGTATCGCCAGAGAGGATCAGATCCAGCCCGTTACGGATCAGCGGGTGTTCCCAGGTGATGAACTGAGCATCTTCGCGGGACAGCGCCACATCACGCTCGAAGGTGATGGTGCAGCCATCTTCCGGCAGGCCCGGGAAATCTGGCACCAGCATGTGATCGGACGGGGTCAGGACAATCAGGTTCTCGCCGCGGTCGTCCTGGTTAATGCCAACGATGTCGAACAGGTTCATGGAGAAGCTGATGAGACTGGTGTCATCATCCTGCTCTTCAATGCTCTCAGCCAGCGCCTGTGCTTTTTCCCCGCCGTTGGAGTGGATCTCCAGCAGGCGGTCGCGGCCTTGTTCAAGCTGCGCTTTCAGCGCGTCATGCTTCTCACGACAGGACTTAATCAGATCGTCAAAGCCGTCGGTGTTTTCCGGCGCGGCCAGATAGCCGATCAGATCGCCGTGCACCTGATCGTAAATGGTGCGGCCCGTCGGGCAGGTATGTTCAAACGCATCCAGACCTTCGTGGAACCAGCGCACCAGCACGGACTGGGCCGTTTTTTCCAGATACGTCACGTGGATCTGAATATCGTGCGCCTGACCGATACGATCCAGACGACCGATACGCTGCTCCAGCAGATCCGGGTTGAACGGCAGATCGAACATCACCAGGTTGCTGGCGAACTGGAAGTTACGGCCTTCAGAACCGATTTCAGAACACAGCATAACCTGAGCGCCGCTGTCCTCTTCGGCAAACCACGCCGCAGCGCGGTCGCGTTCAACGATGGACATGCCTTCGTGGAACACGGCGGCGCGAATGCCTTCGCGCTCGCGCAGGACCTGCTCCAGCTGCAGCGCGGTGGCCGCCTTGGCGCAGATCACCAGCACCTTTTGGGAGCGGTGCGCGGTCAGGTAGCCCATCAGCCACTCTACGCGCGGATCGAAGTTCCACCAGGTGCCGGTATCGCCTTCAAATTCCTGGTAGATTTGTTCCGGGTAGAGCATGTCGCGGGCGCGCTCTTCCTGCGTTTTGCGCGCGCCCATGATGCCGGAAACTTTAATTGCCGTCTGATACTGCGTCGGCAGCGGCAGTTTAATGGTATGCAGTTCGCGTTTCGGGAACCCTTTCACACCGTTACGGGTGTTACGGAACAGGACGCGACTGGTGCCGTGGCGATCCATCAGCATGTCGATCAGCTCTTTACGCGCGGATTCCGCGTTGTCGCTGTCGCTGTTAGCGGCCTGCAGCAGCGGCTCGATATCCTGCTCGCCAATCAGATCGCTCAGGGTGTTGAGTTCGTCATCAGAAAGACGCTTGCCCGCCAGCAGCAGCGCGACGGCATCTGCAACCGGACGGTAGTTATTCTGTTCTTCCACAAACTGCCCGAAGTCGTGGAAACGGTTTGGATCGAGCAGGCGCAGACGGGCGAAGTGGCTTTCCAGGCCCAGCTGTTCCGGCGTAGCGGTCAACAGCAGGACGCCAGGCACGCGCTCGGCAAGCTGCTCGATAGCCATATATTCGCGGCTCGGCGCGTCTTCGCTCCAGACCAGGTGGTGCGCTTCGTCGACCACCATCAGGTCCCACTCGGCATCGCACAGGTGCTCAAGACGCTGCTTGCTGCGGCGCACGAAGTCCAGGGAGCAGATCACCAGCTGTTCGGTTTCAAACGGGTTGTCCGCATCGTGCTGGGCTTCGGCGTAGCGTTCGTCATCGAACAGAGAGAAGCGCAGGTTAAAGCGGCGCAGCATCTCAACCAGCCACTGGTGCTGTAAGGTTTCTGGCACCACAATCAGCACGCGCTCGGCAGCGCCGGAAAGCAGCTGTTGGTGCAGGATCATGCCCGCCTCGATGGTTTTACCCAGGCCCACTTCATCTGCCAGCAGCACGCGCGGCGCATGGCGACGGCCCACGTCATGGGCGATGTTCAGCTGGTGGGGGATCAGGCTGGTGCGCTGGCCGCGCAGGCCGCTCCAGGGCATGCGGTACTGTTCACTCTGGAACTTACGCGCGCGATAGCGCAGGGAGAAGCGATCCATACGATCGATTTGCCCGGCAAACAGGCGGTCCTGCGGCTTGCTGAACACCAGCTTGCTGTCGAGCAGCACTTCGCGCAGGATGACATTGGCCTCGTCGGTGTCCAGGCGAGTGCCGATGTAGGCGAGCAGTCCATTCTCTTCTTTTACGTCTTCAATCTTGAGCTGCCAGCCGTCGTGGCTGGTCACGGTGTCACCCGGATTAAACATCACGCGGGTTACAGGGGAGTCATTGCGGGCGTACAGGCGGTTTTCACCGGTGGCAGGGAAGAGGAGGGTAACCATGCGCGCATCAACGGCAACGACGGTTCCTAATCCAAGTTCGCTTTCTGTATCGCTGATCCAGCGTTGACCAAGTGTAAAAGGCATAGTTGTTCGGCTCTAATCTTTAATTGCAGGCAATAGTTCGACCACCGTCAAAAAAGACGGTCATCGAAAAATGGGTCCGGGAATGGAAAGGGCGCTATGGTACTGGATGGCAGCCATTTCGTCACGCGTCAAAATAGGCCAAGTTGCCCTGTCACTAGTGTAGCAAAATCATCGTCGATGAAGGGCAAAATTCCGTCGGCAACCGGCTGAAGCTGACGCGTCAGATAGTGTTCATAATCCAGAGGCGAGTGCTGATAATCCACCGGTTCCGGACCGTTTATCGTCCAGACGTATTTGATGGTTCCCCGATTCTGATACTGCGGCGCGCGGCCACGGCGGACGTTTTCTTCGTCCGCGAGGCGCGCGGCGCGAACGTGCGGAGGAACGTTGCGCTGGTACTCCGCGAGCGGGCGGCGCAGGCGTTTGCGATACACCAGCTGCGCGTCAAGTTCGCCTGCCATCAGGCTGGCGATCGTCTCGCGCACGTAGTCCTGATACGGCTCATTGCGGAATACCCGCAGATAGAGCGTTTGCTGGAACTGCTGGGCCAGCGGCGTCCAGTCGGTACGCACTGTCTCGAGCCCTTTAAAGACCATCCGCTGCGCGTCGCCTTCCTGAATCAGCCCGGCATAGCGCTTCTTGCTGCCCTGATCGGTACCGCGGATGGTGGGCATTAAGAAGCGGGCAAAATGGGTTTCAAATTCCAGTTCCAGCGCGCTGGTTAAGCGCGCTTTCTGCAGATGTTCCTGCCACCAGTCGTTCACGAAGGCAACCAGCGCTTTGCCGATTTGCGCGGCATCGTCTTCGGAATGCGCGCCCTTAAGCCATACAAAGGTGGAGTCCGTGTCGCCGTAGATGACGTCATAGCCCCGGGATTCAATCAGCGCTTTAGTCTGACGCATGATCTCGTGCCCACGCATCGTGATCGACGACGCCAGCCGCGGGTCGAAGAAGCGACAGGCGCTGGTGCCCAGCACCCCGTAGAAGGCGTTCATGATGATTTTCAGCGCCTGTGAGAGGGGCTTGTTGCCGTGGCGCTTGGCCTCATCGCGGCCGTGCCAGATGTTGCCCACGATGTCGGGCAGGCAGTGTTTTTCCCGCGAGAAGCGTGCGCCGAGGAAGCCTTCGGTGCTGTGTCCATCATCCGGCTGGGCCAGCCCCTCAACCAGCCCGACGGGATCGATCAGGAAGGTGCGAATTATCGACGGGTAGAGGCTTTTGTAGTCCAGGACCAGAACGGAGTCATACAGTCCTGGTCGGGAATCCATGACGTAGCCGCCGGGGCTGGCCTGCGGCGGCACGTCCCCGAGGTTGGGGGCGACGTATCCTGCCCGGTGCATTCGGGGAAAATAGAGGTGGCTAAAGGCCGCCACGGAGCCGCCGTGCCTGTCGACCGCAAGGCCGTTTACCGTCGCGCGCTCCAGCAGGAAGGGCATGATTTCGGTTTTGTGGAAAATCCGCGTGACCAGCTCACAGTCTTTCAGGTTATAGGTGGCGAGCGCGGGCTTGTCTTCGTTAAAGCGCCGGTCGATCTCGTCCATTCTGTCCCAGGGGTTGTCGATGGATTTGCCTTCGCCAAGCAGCTCCTGCGCCACCGTTTCGAGGGCGAATGACGAGAAGTTCCAGAAGGCGGACTTGAGCGCCTCGATGCCGTCGATAATCAGGCGGCCGTTCGCCTGTGCGAAGAAAACGCCGTTCTTAAAACCGTGTTCGCGCCACTCAAGCTCGCTGTTGCCGCGCCCGAGCATCAGCGAGATGCGGTAACGCTCGGCGTGTTTTTGCAGCACACGCAGGTCGAACTGCACCACGTTCCAGCCGATCAGAACGTCGGGATCGAAGTCGGCAAACCACTGGTTGAGCTTCTCCAGCAGCTGCGGCCGGCTGGTAACATACTCAAGCCGGAAATCCAGCGCGGAGGCATCACCATTCGGTGGCCCGAGCATATAGACAACCCGATCGCCGCAGCCTTCAAGTCCTATACAGTACAGTTCGCCGTGACGGGTGGTTTCGATATCCAGGGAGACCCACTTCAGCGGCGGACGGTAGTGCGGGTTCGGCTTCAGCCGCGCGTTAACGAGGCTGCCGTTGTGCGCGGTGCCATCGACCCAGACGGGCGCGGTAATAAACCGCTCCATCAGAAACCGTTCCGGTGGGCGGATGTCAGCTTCGTAGAGCGTCACGCCCGCCTCGCGGAGCAGTTTTTCATAGCGCATCAGCTGACGATGGGCGCGACAGTAGAGGCCGTGAACCGGCTGACGGTGGAAATCTTTCAGTTCAAGCGGGGTAATGCGCCAGCCGTTTTCACCGCGCAGCAGCTGTTTCACTTTTTCGACGTGCGCTTCAGGAATAAACGCCACGGACTCCTGCGGCGGCAGCGTCACCTGCAGCGGGCCGTTGTCCGTTGCCAGCCAGAATTCAACCTCGGTGCCCTGAGGCGTATCCCGCCAGTGTCGGGTCAGTAAAAAGCCTTCTTGCGCCTGCGCCACGCCGTTATCCCATAAAACAAAACCAGGCCTGATTATAGCCTGGTTGAGGTGGGTTTGCTGGGGTTTTATACAGTGCCTGTTTAGCCGGACGGCGCTGCACTTATCCGGCCTACAAGCTACTGCCCGTAATACGCTTTCGCGCCGTGCTTGCGCAGATAATGCTTATCGAGCAGGCTCTGCTGCATGTCCGGCAGCTGCGGCGCCAGCTGGCGGCAGAAGATCCCCATATAGGCGATCTCTTCGAGCACAATCGCATTATGCACCGCATCTTCCGCGTTTTTACCCCAGGCGAACGGGCCGTGGGAGTGCACCAGCACGCCGGGCATCTGCGCGGCGTCGATTCCCTGTTTTTCGAAGGTTTCGACAATGACGTTGCCGGTTTCCCACTCGTACTCGCCGTTGATCTCCGCATCGGTCATCAGACGCGTGCAGGGAATGGTGCCGTAAAAGTAGTCCGCGTGGGTGGTGCCAGTCGCCGGGATGGACTGGCCCGCCTGTGCCCAGATGGTGGCATGGCGTGAATGGGTATGCACGATACCGCCGATGGTTGGGAATGAGCGGTACAGCAGGCGGTGGGTTGGCGTATCGGAGGAGGGCTTTTTGTTCCCTTCCACCACTTCACCCGTTTCGATGCTGACCACCACCATATCGTCCGCCGTCATCACCGCGTAATCGACGCCGGAAGGCTTGATCACAAACACGCCTTTATCGCGGTCAACGGCGCTGACGTTGCCCCAGGTCAGGGTGACCAGATTATGTTTCGGCAGCGCCAGGTTGGCTTCGAGCACCTGGCGTTTGAGCTCTTCTAACATTGTTGTCTCCAGTGCCGGATGGCGCTTTGCTTATCCGGCCTACAGAACCGTAGGCCCGGTAAACGCGGTGCCACCGGGCATTCAGGGCTTAGCGTTTTGAACCGTAATAGACTTCGTTCCAGCGCAGCGCGTCTTTAAAGGCGGGCAGGCGGGTATCGTTATCAATCACGGTCAGCTCGATATCATGCAGCTCGGCGAACTGACGCATGTCGTTCAGATCCAGCGCGTGGCTGAACACCGTGTGGTGCGCGCCGCCGGCCAGGATCCACGCCTCTGACGCGGTCGGCAGGTCCGGTTGCGCTTTCCACAGGGCGTTGGCGACAGGCAGTTTCGGCAGCGAATGTGGCGTTTCAACCGCATCGACGCAGTTCACCAGCAGGCGGAAACGATCGCCCAGATCGATCAGGCTGGCGTTGATGGCCGGGCCGGTGCGGGTGTTGAAGATCAGACGCGCCGGATCGGCTTTGCCGCCGATGCCGAGATACTGCACGTCGAGGATCGGTTTCTCTTCGACGGCGATAGAAGGGCACACTTCCAGCATGTGGGAGCCGAGCACCAGGTCGTTGCCGTTTTCGAAGTGGTAGGTGTAGTCCTCCATAAAGGAGGTGCCGCCCTGCAGACCGGTCGACATCACCTTCATGATGCGAAGCAGAGCGGCAGTTTTCCAGTCGCCTTCGCCTGCAAAGCCGTAGCCCTGCTGCATCAGACGTTGTACCGCCAGGCCCGGCAGCTGTTTCAGGCCGTGGAGGTCTTCAAAAGTGGTAGTAAAAGCGTGGAAGCCACCCTGTTCCAGGAAGCGCTTCATGCCCAGTTCAATGCGCGCTGCATCCAACACGTTCTGGCGCTTGTCGCCGTTGATTTGTGCCGCAGGGGTCAGGCGGTAGCTGCTTTCGTATTCATCCACCAGCGCGCTCACGTCGCCATCGCTAATGTCGTTTACCACCTGCACCAGGTCGCCCACTGCCCAGGTATTTACGGAGAAGCCGAATTTAATCTGCGCAGCGACTTTATCGCCGTCGGTGACCGCCACTTCACGCATGTTGTCGCCGAAACGCACCACTTTCAGGTGGCGGGTATCCTGCTTAGAGACCGCCTGTCGCATCCAGGAGCCGATACGTTGTTGCGCCTTGCCATCCTGCCAGTGGCCGGTGACCACCGCGTGCTGCTGGCGCATGCGCGCGCCGATGAAGCCGAACTCGCGGCCGCCGTGTGCGGTCTGGTTCAGGTTCATAAAGTCCATGTCGATGCTGTCCCACGGCAGGGAGGTGTTGAACTGGGTATGGAACTGCAGCAGCGGTTTGTTGAGGATAGACAGGCCGTTGATCCACATTTTTGCCGGTGAGAAGGTGTGCAGCCACACCACCAGACCGGCGCATTTATCGTCGTAGTTGGCGTCGCGGCAGATGTGGGTGATTTCGTCCGGCGTCGTGCCCAGCGGTTTCAGTACCAGTTTGCACGGCAGTTTGGCTTCCGCGTTCAGCGCGTTAACGACGTGCTCCGCGTGTTTCGTTACCTGCTGCAGCGCTTCCGGTCCGTAAAGATGCTGGCTGCCAATCACAAACCACACTTCATAATTATTAAAAATGGTCATCATCGTGTCCTTAATGGGTCAGGGTTGCCGTAGTGTCCGCGGTGCTTTTGGCCGGGGCGGCGACAGGGAGATAGTGAAGTTCGGCGCTTTTTGCCCATTGCTGGTAGCGCTGATAAAGCTGTTCAAAGCGTTGTGCCTGCTGGGCACGCGGCTGAAGGGTGTTTTCGACGGCACTCGCCATATGCTGCTGCGCGGTGGGGATATCCGCATGGACGCCAGCGGCTACGGCGGCGAAAATTGCCGCCCCCAGCGCGCAGCACTGATCGGAGGCCACAATCTGGAGCGGACGGTTCAGCACGTCGCAGCAGGCCTGCATGATCACCGGGTTTTTACGGGCGATGCCGCCCAGCGCCATCACGTTGTTCACGTCGATGCCCTGCTCGGTGAAGCACTCCATAATCGCGCGGGCGCCGAAGGCGGTGGCGGCAATCAGACCGCCGAACAGCGCAGGCGCGTCGGTCGCCAGGTTGAGGTCGGTAATCACCCCTTTCAGGCGCTGGTTGGCAAACGGCGTGCGGCGGCCGTTAAACCAGTCCAGCACCACCGGGAGGTGGTCGATAGACGGATTTTTAGCCCAGGCGTCGGTAAGCTGCGGCAGGAGCTGCTTTTTGCTCTCGGCGATCTGGGTTTTCAGTTCAGGATGTGACGCCGCCAGCCGATCCAGCGGCCAGCCGAGCACGCGGCCAAACCAGGCGTAGATATCGCCAAACGCGGACTGACCGGCTTCGAGGCCGATAAAGTCTGGCACCACGCTGCCGTCAACCTGGCCGCAGATGCCTTTTACCGCGCGGTCGCCGACGGTGGCTTTATCTGCCGTCAGGATGTCGCAGGTGGAGGTGCCGATCACTTTTACCAGCGTGTTTGGCTGTGCGCCCGCGCCCACGGCGCCCATATGGCAGTCAAACGCACCGCCGGAGATAGCTACGTTCTGCGGCAGGCCGAGACGCGTCGCCCACTCTTCGCAGAGGGTGCCGACGGGAATATCGGCGGTGAAGGTGTCGGTAAACAGCGGGTATGACAGGCTCTTGTTGATGATTGGGTCGAGCTCATCAAAGAACGCGGCCGGAGGTAAGCCGCCCCAGCTTTCATGCCACAGGGATTTATGCCCGGCGCTGCAGCGGCCGCGGCGGATATCCTGCGGGCGCGTGGTGCCGGAGAGCAGGGCGGGAACCCAGTCGCATAGCTCAATCCAGGACGCCGCTGCCTGTGCGACAGACGCGTCCGCGCGGGTGACGTGCAGGATCTTGGCCCAGAACCACTCGCTGGAGTAAATCCCGCCGATATACCGTGAGTAGTCAGTTTTGCCCTGCTGATGGCATAAGCGGGTGATGGCTTCGGCCTCTTCCACGGCGGTATGGTCTTTCCACAGCACGAACATGGCGTTCGGGTTGTCGGCAAACTCCGGGCGCAGTGCCAGCACGCGGCCTTCGGCATCGACAGGGGCAGGCGTAGAGCCGGTGCTGTCGACGCCAATCCCCACAACATCGGCCCGCTGGGCGTCGGTCAGGTCCGCCAGAACGGTTTTGATCGCCGCTTCCATCGACTCGATGTAGTCCCGCGGGTGGTGACGGAACTGGTTGTTTGGCGCATCGCAGTAGCGCCCCTCTTGCCAGCGCGGATACCACTCAACGCTGGTTGCTATCTCCTGGCCGGACGTACAGTCCACTGCCAGCGCGCGAACTGAATCGCTGCCAAAATCGAGGCCAATCGCAATTGCCATGGTGTTGCTCCATCGAAAAAACAGGTATGGAAGAACATTAGAGACTGGGGACAAAAGTCGTCAGGCAGGATCCGCTAATCTTATGGACTAAATTGCTGTTACAACGGAAAGTGTGACGCTGTGCAAATATTCAATGTGGACATTTCTGCCGCACTTATAGACACTTTTGTTACTGGTTATCTGCCTGCTCTGGCGGAGAAATCAGGGGGAAAGGCTGAAACATGGCGGACGTAAAAGCGGCGTGATGCTTTTTGGATCTTTTCGCGGGCCATTTTTAACCTGCATTTAGTGATATGGACAATTGGTTTCCTTCAGGACCCTTGGGAGAACTGAATCTATGGCCGAAACGCAGAACGATCCCCTGCTGCCGGGATACTCGTTTAACGCGCACCTTGTGGCGGGGCTGACCCCTATCGAGGCTGAGGGATATCTCGACTTTTACGTCGACCGACCGCTCGGGATGAAAGGGTATATCCTCAACCTGACCGTGCGGGGGGAAGGGATCATCAAGAACGGTGACCAGCAGTTCGTCTGCCGCCCGGGGGATATCCTGCTGTTCCCGCCGGGTGAGATCCACCACTATGGCCGTCATCCGGATGCCAAAGAGTGGTATCACCAGTGGGTCTACTTCCGTCCGCGCGCCTACTGGCAGGAGTGGCTTTCCTGGCCGGCTATTTTTGCTCACACCGGGTTTTATCGCCCGGATGAGGTGCATCTGGCGCAGTTTCGCGAGCTTTTTGCCCAGATAATCGAGGCGGGGCAGGCTGGTGGACGCTATGCCGAACTGCTGGCGATAAACCTCCTTGAACAGCTGCTGCTGCGGCGGATGGAGGCGATTAACGCGTCGCTTAACCCGCCGCTGGATAACCGCGTGCGCGACGCCTGCCAGTACATCAGCGACCACCTGGCCGATAGCCAGTTTGATATTGCCAGCGTCGCCCAGCACGTCTGCCTGTCGCCGTCGCGGCTGTCGCACCTGTTCCGCCAGCAGCTTGGCGTCAGCGTACTGAGCTGGCGCGAGGATCAGCGCATCAGCCAGGCGAAGCTGCTGCTCAGCACCACCCGGATGCCCATCGCCACCGTGGGGCGCAACGTGGGCTTTGAGGATCAGCTCTATTTCTCCCGCGTATTTAAAAAATGTACCGGTGCCAGCCCCAGTGAATTTCGCGCGGGATGTGAATAAACGGTAAAAAAAGATAAACAAACAGGTGAATGCAGAAAGCAACCTGTAAACTATTCAGACAATTGTTGCCTTGACGCGGTGCGGGGCGCTAAGCAGAATCGCTGATTCGTTTTCTGACCGGAATAGTTATGCAGGCATTGCTGGAACACTTTATTACCCAGTCCGTTATGTACTCGCTCATCGCCGTGGCGCTGGTGGCGTTTCTGGAATCGCTGGCGCTTGTCGGGTTAATCCTGCCCGGCACCGTGATGATGGCGGGGCTTGGGGCGCTTATCGGCAGCGGTGAGGTCAATTTCTGGCAGGCATGGCTGGCCGGGATTATCGGCTGTCTGCTGGGCGACTGGATCTCCTTCTGGCTGGGCTGGCGCTTTAAGAAGCCGCTGCACCGCTGGTCGTTCATGAAAAAGAACAAAGCGCTGCTCGATAAAACCGAGCATGCGCTGCACCAGCACAGCATGTTTACCATCCTCGTGGGCCGCTTTGTTGGGCCAACGCGTCCGCTGGTGCCGATGGTGGCCGGGATGCTGGATCTCCCCGTCGCGAAATTTGTGGTGCCGAACATTATCGGCTGCGTCTTCTGGCCGCCGTTCTACTTCCTGCCGGGTATTCTGGCGGGCGCGGCCATCGATATTCCTGACGGTATGCAAAGCGGTGAGTTTAAGTGGCTGCTGCTGGGCACGGCGGTGCTGCTGTGGCTGGCGGTCTGGCTCTGCTGGCGGCTGTGGCGCAGCGCGAAAGCGAGCGTCGATCGCCTGACGCGCTATCTTCCGCGCTCTCGTCTTTTGTGGCTGGCCCCGCTGACGCTGGGTGTAGCTGTGGTAGCCCTGGTCGCGCTGATTCGCCACCCGCTGATGCCGGTGTACGGCGAGATCCTGTTGAAGGTGGTAAGCCGTTAATCGGTTTCCCGCTCTAGTATCCCATATCTCGGTAAGCCCGGTTTGAGCTGGTGATCGACAGTAAAGCGCCTGTTACCGCTGGAACCAGAACAGAGAGTATTATGCTTGCCGCTAATACCAGTATGGAAGGCATCTCACCGGGCTTATTGGTTATCATCATAATGAAAAATAAGGAAAATAATAAAAAGAGCCCCGTCATTACCCCATTAATAAAGGGATGCAGCCAAACGTCCCATCGGCAGGTTTCGGATACATGAGTATCCTGCGAGGAAAGCGCGGTGATGGAAAATTTATTCATTGCTGAATTCGCCACCAGCTGAGTTCCCTGCGCATATTTTACCGCATCGGCAGCAAGCGCCAGCGCCAGCCATCTGTATCCCTCGCTCTTTTCCCCGAGTGAGGATTCCATTTCCAGCCGTTCCATAACAGCGTTTTTAGCATCCAGCGCCTGCATCAAAGGATATTTTTCCGTGCGGGATAATCCGCTGTACCAGAGCGCTTTTGGGGCCGTCACAGGGCCAACATCCAGATAAACCGGCATCGTTTCTTCTACGTCCGTGATCTTACTCATCGGTTGGTACAGATAAACCGGTTTCTCTCCCTCTGTATGCACGTATTGGTTAGTGAACAGAAAAGCGCAGGCGTTTTCCATGCGCTTACTGTCACCGTCTTCACCATGCATATCGACGACGATCAGCAGCCTGTTAACGATGAACTTGTCGCTTGCCGCTATCCATTCCCCGATGAGCGAGTAGTCAGGGCACTCGCTGATAAACTGAATTTTGCCGCTTTGCGCACTGTGTAACTTCAGATTTCCCAGCACTCGTCTCAGATCCTCAACACAGTTCGCATCGCCCCCGCGAACCCAGACGTATGTTTGCCTTAGCTGATACGCACTCATTTTGAGCTTATCGGCCATCGGCGCGAGCAGGCGCGAAAAGACGGCTTCGTCCGGAGTCTGGTCAAACGCTTCGGTTGCCTCAATCTTTAGCGGCGTTTTGGGCGCCAGCGGAAACTCACCTTCAAGCTTTAGCATATTCAGCGCCAGCTGATCGACCGGAGAGAGAACCGACCAGGCTGCAATGGTGAGGTTCTGACGCGCAAAACGTTTGAGCCTGATAGCCCTCTCTTTTGCTATATATTTGCGAGTTTCTGCATAGTTTACTGACGTACTTATTATCATTTTCAGCGCAAATACCAGACACGTTACCAGGCTGAGCGGAAGCAGTACGGACGGCAAGAAAAAAAAGAGCGTCACATGTTTATTCTGAGGCCAGTTAACAATCTCAAGAATGATCCCCATGACAACAGCGACGATATACACAGCAACGATCGCTAACGTCGGCATTTTTACGTCAGCATCTTTCTGCTTCGAATATAACCACCACTCCATTATATAGCCCCCGCCGTTGGCAGCGTTGTCCTTATTTCACACCCGCACGCCGCTTTACACCGGTCGACAACCACGCCTCGTCCGAGCATCGTCCAGCGTGGATGGCACTCTGTAATCGGGTACTTCCCTTTGTGCAGCAGGCATTCAACGATGTCATCTTTTAGCGCCACGGGTTTACCCATGAAATTGGCCCCTGAAGCTGAAGTCACTTTTCCACCGTTCGCCAGCGGATCGTCTAAGCGAATTACGCCGTTCATTGTTTATCCTTAGTCGTTTATCGCGCATCCATGTCACAGCGCATATGGTCCCAGCCGGTGTAGCCTTTCACTTCAGGGACCTTATCGGGTTGGTCTTCCCAATTAGTCTGCAATGACTGTACGGTGTCCTTGAGGCCTTGCTTCGTCATATAAACCATTCCCCACGCCCAGCCGCCCGTTCCTGTTGTAATATCGCCCTGCACCCCATCCTGAAGTTCGTAATGAATACCCTTACCACCGGGCAATAGACGGGGGTCGTCAAACGGTCTGGAGGACATATAAAGGCGGTGCTTTGTCTGCAGAAAGCCCTGGTCATTCACTACTGTGAAAGAAAGAATGTCGTCATAGGGAGGTGCATTGTCTCCATTAGGTTCATTTTCTCCGGGCGAGAATGAGGACGGGTGCCAGGTTTTGCCATAATCCTTTGATACAATAAATCCCGCAGATTCCCAGGCTGGAATGGCAATATAACGCTCAGAGTTATGAATGAATTGTTTGGTATATATACGGTAAAACTGGAAGTACGGCTGAGAATGAATTGCTTTCTGGGTATCGGTATACCAGAGCTCGCCTTCACAGTCCCAGCCCTTCAGTTCGAGATAACGATGGTCATCGAAACGATAGACCACCTGCGTCGGCGGCTCGTTGGCCTGACAGCCTGAAGCCATCATTACAGCAGCGGCAGCTATGCCTGAGAATAATGCTTTCATTGGTTAGCGCCCCGCATCCATGTCACATTGCATATGGTCCCAGCCGGTGTAGTCTTTTACTTCAGGGACCTTATCGGGTTGGTCTTCCCAATTAGTCTGCAATGACTGTACGGTGTCCTTGAGGCCTTGCTTCGTCATATAAACCATTCCCCATGCCCAGCCCCCGTTCCTGCTTTAATATCGCCCTGGACCCCATCCTGAAGTTCGTAATGAATACCCTTACCACCGGGCAATAGTCGGGGGTCATCAAACGGTCTGGATGACATATAAAGGCTGCGCTTTGTCTGCAGAAAGCCCTGGTCATTCACCACTGTAAAAGAAATAACATCATCTCGCGGAGGTGAGTTCATTCCATTCGGTTCGTTTCCTCCGGGAGAGAATTGTGCAACCTGCCACGTTTTCCCGTAGTCCTTAGAGACACGAAACCCACCGACTCCCCAGCCTGTAATAGCGATGTATCGTTCTGAGGGATGGACAAACTTTTTAGTAAATATTCTGTAAAACTGGCTGACAGGTTCAGAATGAATCCCCCGCTGCGTATCGGTGTACCAGAGCTCACCTTCACAGTCCCAGCCTTTCAGTTCCAGATAACGATGGTCATCAAAGCGATAAACCACCTGCGTCGGCGGCTCGTTGGCCTGACAGCCTGAAGCCATCAGTACAGCAGCAACAGCTATGCCTGAACATAATGCTTTCATTGGTTAGCGCCCCGCATCCATGTCACATTGCATATGGTCCCAGCCGGTGTAACCTTTCACTTCAGGGACTTTATCTGGCAAATTCTGATAATTGGATTCACGCCTGACGACTTTTCCCTCCAGCCATCCTTTTGTGAAATACACCATCCCCCATTTCCAGCCAGGTGCATCTGAAGTTATTTCGTCCACCTCTCCATTTTCAAGCTGGTACTTAATTCCAGAACCACCGGGCAATACGCGTGGATCGTCAAACGGTCTGGATGACATATAAAGGCTGCGCTTTGTCTGCAGAAAGCCCTGGTCATTCACCACTGTGAAAGAAAGAACATCATCACGTGGAGGTGAGTTCATCCCGTCCGGTTCATTCCCACCTGGCGAATAGCTGACAGACCGCCAGGTCTGGCCGTAATCTTTAGAAACGATGAAACCATCAACTTCCCAATTGGGGATCACGATGTAACGCTCTGAAGAATGGATAAATTTTTGTGTAAATACCCGATAAAATTGGAAGTAAGGCTGAGAGTGAATTTTTCTTTGAGTATCCGTATACCAGAGCTCGCCTTCACAGTCCCAGCCCTTCAGTTCGAGATAACGATGGTCATCAAAACGATAAACCACCTGTGTCGGCGGCTCCTTTGCCTGACAACCTGAAGACATCAGCAATACAGTCAAGGCTGTACCTATTCTATTTTTCATTTCCCTTTACTTCCCTGTTTTGTTCAATAAGGGCGAAGATCGAGCGCCGATATCTGATTTTGTAATCCCAGTTCACGGTCACTTTTTGCTTTAGGCATATCCCATTGCAGATTTGCGACTTCCTGGTTACCAGCTGCCAAATCTCGTGATAGTTTCACTGTAGTTGCATTGTTAAATTCATTTACAACTCCAAAATTACCTGCGGGTAAAATTTCATTTGGCTTATTCATGTAATTTTTAGTCGTTGCTATAGGCAGCTTTCCTGAACGGTAATACTCCACTGCCTGCAAATTTGTATTCAGCGGATCTCTCCAGTCCGCACGGTGCAGCAGGTCTTCCCAGAATTTGCCTGCCTTATAATCAAAGGACCGGCACTGGCCGATGGCCAAGTCAAAAGCCATCGCATGGGACGGGGCATATTCACTCATCACGATTGACGAGTGCTGGCTGTAACTTACCGGGTCGGATTTCGCCCATTCCTTTTCCAGCTCTTCGCGCGGGCGAAGCCAGGTTAATGTCACGGTCGGAAAATCCTTTGAACCTGCCACCACGCCGTTAATCACCTGGACACCGCGCTCATAGCTTTCCATTTTCAGCTCATCGGGCGTCAAGACATGGCCGGGATGCCAGCTTAGGCTTTGGTATCTGCTAACACCGTATGTGGCGCTTTGCGTCCGTTTGATGGCGTAGGCTTTTGCTGAATAAGAGATATAGGCGTCAGGGCTGTCCGGATCGATGGAGGCGGTATACGGCTTATCTCTCGTTTTTGGATCGTCGCCTTTATAATTATTTGCCCCCTGCAATGTGAATATAAACTTCACCGGTAGCTCTTCACCGTTCACCATCACGTCATGCGCGGTGTAAGAGGCGTTTCCGACTGAACTGTAATCCGCATCACCCGTTCTCACGGGCGGCAGGCTAAACGGTTTCCCGTCCGGCGTCGTTCCCACCTCTCCATGTTGATAAAATACCCGCTGATACAGGTTTGGAATATGGCTGGCAATATCTTCAGGAATACCGCGCCAGCCGAACCCCTGTATGTTCTTGAGGGAGACGGTGCCGTCATTCGGACTAAAATAGTTATAGACCCGGCCGTTATTATCGCGCCTGTATCTTGTATCCGTCCTTAACGGGTTGTCGGACGGTTTACGCAGCGTGCAGGCCGCTTCCATTGCCAGAATATCGGCTTCTGTTATCTCACCGCCTTTGTAATGCGTCGCCATCAGTGCGCAAAAGTTCTTAAACGTCTGCACCCGCGCATCGGATGTCTGATGATGACCCGGTTGAATATCTTCAGCCAGCCGACTTTCGAGCGAGTAAGGGGAGTGATTGAGAATGACGCAGTTAACCGGCTCATATCCCGCCTGCTTCACCAGCATGTTTGCCAGCATGGTGATAATCGTCCCCTGACTGTGGGCCACGATATTGATAACGTCATTTCTTGTTACGTCTTCTGCACGTATCTGAAGAATCAAATCCGCCAGGCGCTGTGCGGCAAAGAACTGGTAAATCCGGTGAGGATTAGAAAAAATAGGATGGGTAAAATCACCATCATTCGCATGCAACGTTATAATCCCTGCTGCGGACGTTGCGAATCCCCCCGCGCCTGGCCCCAGCATATCCGGAATATTGGTTGTCGCATTCGCAAAGGTGCCGCCGCCCTTGGCATAGTTCACATCAAGCGCGTTACCAAAATTGTCGTTCTGGTATTTAAACGCCCCCTGGCCGTCATTACCCAAATCCGCTTTTTTCTTCGCATCATCCTCCTGGTAAGCGTCGAACGGCAGATGTGCCTCCGCCTTGAGCTTGCTGACTTCATTGCGATAGCGCTGCTGATCTGCGCGGTATTCTTCATGCGTTACAGGCTTATAGCCCCAGTAAAACGGGATAACAGGCGAGCGGCCCGGCGCCGCGATTTTCTTTTGCGCTTCTTCATTGTGCGTCATGATGAAGTGATTCCATTCATGCGCGTACATATCTGTCCGGTTAAGCCGTTTATTTAACCCGGCGATAATGCCTTTCTCCTGATTCTGATAAGCTTCACCCACATCGTTTACCCCATGAACCAGAATCACGATCCCCGGCATCGGACGAGGAATGCCCACCCTGCATGTCTGCGCCGTCAGGCTTAATGATTTGGGGACGGGGATATCGTTCTCAGAGACCACGCGCGGACAATACGGGCTTTTCTTCTCATCAGCCATCAGAGTACCTCCAGTTTGTACGAATCAAGGTCGGCCGCATCCAGCAGCGGGGAACAGCCATTGCTGTCGGTCACGCCTTCAATCATTTGGCCCGCCGAGCTTTTAAGGCGGAACGCGCGATTAGCGAGGATCTGCTCCGGGTCGTCAGACGCATGCAGCTGATAGCGCTGTGCAAACGCGCCCTGGTTAAACGCAGGCGGTTGCGTTTGCACGCTTTCCGCCCCTTTATAGGCAAAATTCGGCGCTTTAATGTCCACGCCGGTTGGCGAGAAAATTTCAACCAGCCCGCTGGGACTAATACGGATGCCACCACCACCGCATACCAGCTGTATTCCCTGCTTCGCACTGCCGTTAATTTTGCCGGCCGTGCTCGTGACGGTGAAATCATCCTGAGAAAGCATGTGCAGGGCTCCGCGCTGCGCCTCCGTTTTGATATCACCGGCACTGGCAATCAGCTGTATGCCAAGTTTGCGGGCGAACAGAGAGAGCCTTTCCCCTACGGCCAGCGAGAACTTTTTCACCACGTTTACGCTGCCGCTGCGGCCAGCGGTTGCAATCAGATCCTGACCTGCCGAAAGCTGCAGGCTTTGCGGCGTGATGTGGGCCTGTCCTTCTCCGGCATAGGTCAGCAGGCCCGCGCCTGTAAGCTTATTCAGCGTCTTAAGCAGGGCATTTTGTCGTTCGGTATCCACCTCATCGGCACCGGCCGTCATTGCGCACTGCTGCAGCGTTATGGCCAGCGAGAGTGCTTTTTCGAGCTGCGCGATGGCCGCCGTCATATCCAGCTGTTGTCCCTGGGCGCGCGGTTGCGCTTCAGTGCTGATCATTACGCCTTTTGCCGCTCGCAGCGCCATCCAGTCATCTGTTCGCGCTTCAAGACCTTCCCCGCGCGGCTTTCCTTCCGCATCGACAAGATGGCCCACGCTGAGCTGTCCCTTTCCGCGCTCTGTTGAAATCTTGATATGTTCCTGGCCCCGCTTATCTTCCAGACGGATTTTATTCAGGCCTGCGGTACGGATGATGTTGCGGGTATCATTGCGGTTTGTGACTAAATCAGTGTGCGCGCCGTTATGCATGGCATGGGCGATGAACGGGCGATCCGGATCGCCGCCCTCAAACGCAATGGCGACCTCCGTGCCTTCGAGCAGTGGAAAATGAAAACCGTAAACATCTCCGGCGTACGGTCTGGCAAGGCGCACCAGCGCACTTTCAAAGCCTGCACGTTTCTCATCGAGATCAAAATCGAACTTCACCCGGTAGCGTCCGGCGGCATCAATCCCCGCATAGATTTTATTGCTACCTATCGCCATTACCCGTGCGGGAACGGTACCTGCAATTTGTGGTCGGGGAAGAAATTCTGGCCTGAAACTATACTCATGCCGGCAAGGGATGCCTGACAGCAGGGCTTGATAATGCTCTGCGCGACTGCCCGTTATCGTCATTGACGTAACGAAAAAACCTTTCTTAAAGCCATCAGGAATTTGACCGGTTATATCGAACTTTATGCCCGGCTGCAGTTCCGCTGCGCTGGTTGTGGCACCGAGTACACACTGGGTGTTTAGCAGGCGCTCATAGCGCAAACGTGCATAGAACGTAGCGGTTTCACTTTCTTCTCCATAAAAATCCCCGCCCTGCAGAAAATGATCTGAATGGTGGTATTCGCTACCTGTCGTAATGCCACCGGGAATGTTGTTACTGACAATAGTTTTATCCGCCTGCGGTGAAAGAGGATCGCGGTAGTTATAGGACCTCACCATTATATTTTCGGGTATTAACGCGTGTCGTTCTTCCAGTTCTGTCACGTACTCATCATGACTGGTCATCCCGGAGCGACGAACAAAGGGGAATTTCTTCTCGCTAATGATATAGCGGCTGGCAGAGTCACCAAAAATAACGACCGTTTCCGTCGGCGTGGTGCTGTGATTTTCAAGACGGAACCATATTCCAACTTCGGCCAACAGGCGGCGAATAAACTCCAGGTCGGTCTCTTTCCACTGAATAATCATTTCCCTGCGTGGATAGGTACATCTGAGGCTGTCGAAATCAATATTGAAGCCTTCAAAATAACGGCTCTCTTTCATCAACTGCGTGACGACCTCCGGCACGGTGACATCGGTGTACACTGCCGAACGGAAGTTTCTGTTCAGTAACGCAAGCTCATGTTCAAGCACGCATTCATAGAGCGCTTCATCTGAAGATGACTTAACGCGGGAAAACGCAGTAATTGTTCCATTAATCTGGCGCACTGGGAGCCAGGATGACTGACCATGCCATGACGCCTCAGGGTTAGGGGCGCGAAGAAGAAATTCCGCCTTCTGATTCAAAATGGCGTCAGGTGGTATATTTGCATTGGGGCTGGTAAATCGGATGGTATAGCGATAGGGCTGGCTGAGTGCTTCTTCGCCTGTAAAGGAATGTACGTCATTTAACGCGTTAGCGTTACGTGGGGAAAAAAAGTAAATATCGATTTAGCGTGTCGTTTTGCTGAAAGTTTCCTGGGCGCACTGCCATGATAATATCCCTTACAAGAGCGGTAGAATCATAAAATAATACTCTCTTAGCAAACAAACGTAAGGGTTGAAACCATTTTGATGTGTTTATTTTTTCTTGATGTATTTATTTTTCGTATAATTAAAAGGTATTAATTCATAAACGGAATGTGATTTGAAATAATAATGAAAAAGCTCGATTTATTATTGGTCAGGATCGTCGGTCGCCAAACCAGTTTATATGCGCTCTGACTTTTCATTCAGAGCGACATTCGGCTATGACATTAAAGAAGGGGCTTTCATTGCTTTTGAAAAAAATGACGGAGGACTTTTTAGTCACTTTTAGTGAAGGGGAGGGCATCAGATTGCCCTGATGCCCAACAGTGAAGACGCGGTAGCTTTACCACTCAGCAGTTCTTCTGTACTTCCATCCCACAAGATACGTCCTTCGGCAACCACCACCGATCGCGGCGCAATCCGTGCGGCATCTTCGATACTGTGCGAAACCATCAGCATCGTAAGCTGCTGGCGCTGACAGACATCCTGCACCAGGGCCAGCATCTCCTGGCGCAGCGCGGGATCTAGCGCCGAGAACGGCTCATCCAGCAGCAGTATCGGCTGCTCGCGCACCAGACAACGTGCCAGCGCCACGCGCTGACGCTGGCCGCCGGAGAGCTCGCCCGGCAGCCTGTCGATAAATTCAGCGATCCCCATCTGTGCGGCAATCACTTCAAGTTTTTCGCGTTGGGCATCGTTCAGCCTGAGCCCCGGATGCATTCCCAGCGCGATGTTTTGCCGCACCGTCAGGTGGGTAAACAGGTTGTTTTCCTGAAACAGCATCGACACAGGGCGTTTAGCCGGAGGGGCGTTGGTGAAATCACGATTATCGATGGCTATCGACCCGCTGGCAGGTTGCAGAAAACCGGCGATCAAATTGAGCAAGGTGCTTTTCCCGGCACCGCTTGGGCCAAGCACCGCAATCCGCTCGCCCTGCTGAACGGAGAGCGTAAAGCGCATCGGCAGATGCTGATAGAGCCAGGTTACATCAGTCAGTTTTAACATCACGCCCCGGGAGTTTTTCGATAACGGTAAATAAGGCAAAGCACAGCAGCAGCAGTAACAGCGCGGTGACCGCGCCGTCCTGACTGCGGTAAGAGCCGATTTGCTGATAAAGCCAGTACGGCAGCGTGCGGAAATCGTCATTGCCGAACAGCGCCACGACCCCAAAGTCTCCAATGGAGAGCACGCAGGCAAACGCCAGCGCCTGAGCAAGCGGACGTTTTAGCGCGCGCAGTTCCACAACCTTCAGCCGCTGCCAGCCCTGCATGCCCAGCGACTGACACAGCAAACCGTAGCGGCTGTTGACGTCGCGCATCGGGTTTTCCAGCACCTTAAGCGCGTAGGGGATGGCCATTAAGGCGTTAGTGAAAATCACAATGCCATCGGCCCTTTCCGGCAGGCCGAGGGTGCTGTTGAACAGTAAAAAGAAGCCCGTTGCCAGCACGATACCCGGCATCGCCAGTATCAGCATGCCCGTCAGTTCCAGCATTTGTCCGGCTTTTTGCGCCTGGCGGGCGTAGAGCTCACGGCTGCTCCACAGCAGCATCATGGTCAGCATAACGCACAGCAGTCCGGCAGCCAGCGCTATGCGTACCGAGGTCCAGGTCGCCTGCCAGAGAACGGGCTGTTGTAGGACGGACATAAGATTGAGGTTCAGGCCGTCAACGATAACGGCCAGCAGCGGCGGCAGCAGCAGCAACAGCGCCAGCGCGATCAGGATAACATCGGTGATGCGGCTGTGCAGGCTGTCCTGCGGATCGCGCCAGCCGGTTATTTGATGACTACCTGCGGGAATGGCTTTACTCAGCCGCTGGCTCAACAGCACCAGCACCAGACAGCACGCCATCTGGACTATCGCCAGCAGCGCGGCGCGACCGGGATCGTAGTCGTAACTCAGCGCCTGGTAAATCGCCAGCTCAATGGTGGTGGCCTGCGGCCCGCCGCCAAGTGACAGCATGGTGGCAAAGCTGGCAAAGCAGAGCATAAAGATTAATGCCGCCACGGGCGGGAGCTGGCGGCGCAGCCACGGCCATTCGACAAAACGGAAGAACGACCAGCCGCGCATGCCGAGCTGGGCGGCAATCTGCCGCTGCTCGCCGGGAATGTTCTCCAGCGCCTGCAAAAAGAGGCGCGTTGCCATCGGCATATTGAAAAACACGTGCGCCAGCAGAATGCCCTGCAGTCCGTAAGGCGAGAATGACCACTCAATACCAAGCTGGCCGAACAGCGAGGCCAGCCAGCCCTGACGACCGTAGACACTCAGAATGCCAAAAACGGCCACCAGAACCGGCAGGATCAGCGTCATGGCGCACAGGCGCAGCAGGGCCTGCCTGCCGGGGAAACGCCGCCGATAGAGCGCGCGAGCAAGAAAAATAGCCGGGATCGCCGACAGCAGGGCAGAAAGAGACGCCTGCCAGAAGGAGAACCGGATAACGTGCCAGAGGTAGCTGTCGTGCCAGAGGGCGAGCAGGTCGCTCTCCGGTGCGTTAAACCACAGCGCAAGAAAGGCTCCCAGACTGACCGCCACCATCACGACGGCGGCGAGCAATCCGGGGAGTAACCAGCCGGGAATTAACGGCTGACGGCGCGTTGCCATTCACTTACCCATGCGGCACGCTGCGCGGCGACCTGCTGCGGCGTAAACTCCAGCGAGGTTTTCGGCTTGGTCAACTGTTCAAAACCTGCAGGCAGCGCAACGCTGGTGACCGGATACATCCAGTTGCCCGCTGGAATGGCGTTCTGGAATGCCGGTGAAACCATAAACTTCAGGAACTTCTCGGCCAGTTCCGGCTGTTTGCTGGCGGCGGTACGCGCGGCCACTTCCACCTGCAGATAGTGCCCTTCCGCAAAATCAGCCGCAGCATAGTTGTCTTTCTTCTCGGCGATAATGTGGTAGGCCGGGGAGGTGGTGTAGCTCAGCACCAGATCGCTTTCGCCTTTCAGGAACAGGCCATAGGCTTCGCTCCAGCCTTTGGTCACGGTGACGGTTTTGGCGGCCAGCTTCTGCCACGCTTCCGGCGCCTTATCGCCGTAGACTTTCTGCATCCACAGCAGCAGGCCCAGGCCCGGCGTGCTGGTCCGTGGATCTTCATAAATCACGCGCCACTTCTGGTCGCTTTCCACCAGCTCTTTCAGGCTCTTCGGCGGGTTTTTCAGCTTGTTTTTATCGTAGACGAAAGCAAAGTAGCCGTAGTCGAACGGCACAAAGGTGTCGTTCTTCCAGCCGCCCGGCACGTTAACGGCCTCTGCCGCGACGCCGCTTTTGGCAAAGAGTTTGGTTTGCGAGGCGGCTTCCAGCAGGTTGTTATCCAGCCCGAGCACCACGTCGGCTTTGCTATTTTTCCCTTCCATGCGCAGGCGGTTGAGCAGCGAAACGCCATCTTCCAGCGCCACGAACTTCAGCTCGCAGTTGCAGTCGGCTTCAAAGGCTTTTTTGACGACCGGGCCAGGGCCCCAGTCGGCGGAGAACGAGTCGTAGGTGTAGACCGTCAGAACGGGCTTGGCTAAAGCGGGCAGCGCGAACAGCGCCAGCAGGGGGAGAACTTTTTTTAACACTTTGCACCTCAGGGTTGAGTGGCAAAGGATTTTGAGCGACAGCCTCAAATCCCTTCGCCGGCGTTATCCGGATCAGGTTCGACGGGTATTATCTCAGCGCACATCTGTGATGCAGCACCCCGTTGAGAACGGCGCTATTGTAATGATTTGGTGAATATTACGAAAGCGTTATGGCTCCGGGGGCGCAAACCAGGCGGATTTAAAATCAAACCAGCCCAGGGTGTTCATCCGCAGGCCGCGCATGCTGCGCTGGCCCTGGATCATCAGCCAGTGGTGGATCAGCGGGACGATCGCCTGCTCGGCCAGCAGCTGCTGGCACCACACGGCAAGATTCATCTCGCCCGCACGCCACAGAGCGGCATCCTGCTGCCAGTCCCGGTCGATGCAGTGCTGGATCAGCGGGACTTCATACAAATGCGAGAAGAGGGAAAAATCGAGCGGCAGGGTAAAGTTAGCGCTGTTGAGCCAGATATCGCTGGCGATTTCCCCCTGATGCCATTCGTCATAGTCCACTTCCCTGATGTCCAGCCTGACTCCCTCCGCTGCCAGCATGCGGGTCATGATTCTGGCGATAAAACGATGCTCAACATGATCGCGGTAGTAGGTCAGGGTGATGGACTCCAGCCCTGCGGGTTTGTCGCAGCGCGTTGGTCGGGCATGGTGCCAGCGCGGAAGCAGGCCGTACGCCGGGAACCAGTATGTCTGGTACTGCTCTTCCGCATGGTAGATAAGATTGGAAGGAGACAGCACGTGGCTGATCCACTTGCGGACAGCCGGGTTTGCCCCACGGTGGGTGCGGCGGTCAAAGAGGAGATAGTAGCAGCCCTCCTCCAGGCGGCTCTCCACGGCCTTTTCTCCGGTGGTGGGGCCTTCAAGCGTCAGCCCGCAGCTCAGGTCTTCATTGAGATCCGGCAATACCCACACGTTCACTTCGTCGATCAGCGCCCGATAGCCAAAGTAGTCATCGAACGCGCGGATTTTCAGCTGGTTGCTGTTATTGCGGGAGACGGAGTAGGGCCCGGTGCCAATCGGCAGGCTGGCAAAATTGTTCAGTGATTCCCACTCGGCGGGCAAAATCATTGAGGGCACATAGCCCAGCAGCCAGGGAAGCCACTTGTCCTGCTGCGCCAGCTCAATATCCAGCGTCCAGGCCGTGGGGGAGTGGATGCGCGAAATATGCGAGTAGAGCGGCAGCCTGCGGGCGCGTTCCAGAGAGGCGATGACGTCGTGCATCTCCAGTTCGCGACCGTGGTGAAAGTGGATGCCCGGGCGTAAGAAGAAGCGCCAGTGGCGCGGGGAAAGCTGTTGCCAGTGGTGCGCGATATCCGCCTCCAGTTCCCCGTTTTCCTCATTTATCCGCGTCAGGCCGCTGAAGATTTGTCGGGCCATGTGGGTTTCAGAACGCCGTAACGCCGTGCCGGGCAACAGATTTTTCATCGGACGGTAGTAGAGCACCCGGAGAATGTGTCGGCCCTGACGAAAACTGCGTCCTAGATGGGAGACCAGCATCTGGCGCACGGCGGCCTTGTCGCCCACCAGCTGGACCAGCTGATCGATACGGTCCTGCTCGAGCAGGTCTTCTGCACGCTGCTGCTGCAATGCCAGCCCGGTGTAGAGAAAGGTCAGCCGCGAGCGTTTCCCGCGTCCCGCCTCCGCTTCCCAGCTTAACCACCCCTGCTGCTGCATGGTATTGAGCAGCGTGCGCATATGGCGGCGGGAACAGCTAAGCAGGTCAGCCAACTCGTTGAGCGTGGTTTCCTGCGATTGCCCCTCGCAGCACTGCCAGAGGCGGATAAATTGTTGCTGCAGACGACCGGAAGGCATAAAAGAGGAACTCCTGACAAAAAACCAGCAATTTATTAATCCCTATATTAGGCCAATAATGCTTCCCGATGAAGCGAGGAGGTAAATGATGAAGAGGTCTACCGCACGTCAGTTTTATCAGCAGTACTTTTCAGCGACAAAAGGATCGTCCTGGCTGGCCCGCCCGTGTGCAGAGCAACGGCTGAAAATGTTAGAAGAACTGATGCAGTGGGACGTTACGAAACCGGCCTCTTCTCGCTGACTCGCCTCGATCATGTGTGACTGAGTATTGGTGCTAATCACCCGCCAGCAAAATGTTTTTGCTGGCTTTTTTCGTTTATTCTTTCACCCAATTTCGATTCGCTTTCACAAGGGCTTGCGCATGCTGTGGTTGATGACGATGGGGCGACGCCTGAACGGCGTGTATGCCGCTTTTATGCTGGTGGCCTTTATGATGGGCGTGGCGGGAGCGCTGCAGGCGCCGACGCTGAGCCTGTTTCTCAGCCGCGAGGTGGGGGCACAGCCGTTCTGGGTGGGGCTGTTTTATACCGTCAACGCGATAGCCGGGATCCTGGTCAGCCTCGCGCTGGCGAAGCGATCGGACAGCCAGGGCGATCGCCGCAGGCTGATCCTCTTTTGCTGCGCCATGGCCGTGGGCAACGCGCTGCTCTTTGCTTTCAATCGTCATTACCTGACGCTCATTACCTGCGGCGTGCTGCTGGCGTCGCTGGCGAACACCGCCATGCCGCAGCTGTTTGCGCTGGCCCGGGAATATGCGGATAGCTCGGCGCGGGAAGTGGTGATGTTCAGCTCGGTGATGCGTGCCCAGCTCTCGCTGGCGTGGGTCATTGGCCCGCCGCTGGCCTTCATGCTGGCGTTGAACTACGGCTTTACCGCGATGTTCTCCATCGCCGCCGGGATTTTTGTCATCAGCCTGGCACTGATTGCCTTCGCACTGCCGTCCGTGGCGCGCGTCGAACAGACAGCGGATAAACCGCTCACCCAGGTGAGCGGCTGGCAGGACAAAAACGTCCGCATGCTGTTTATTGCCTCCACGCTGATGTGGACCTGCAACACCATGTACATCATCGACATGCCGCTGTGGATCAGCAGCGATCTGGGCTTACCGGACAAGCTCGCGGGGATCTTAATGGGCACCGCTGCCGGGCTGGAAATTCCGGCGATGATTCTGGCGGGCTATTACGTTAAGCGCTTTGGGAAGCGTCGGATGATGATCGTCGCCGTGGCGGCCGGGGTGCTGTTTTACGCGGGACTGATCCTTTTCCATTCGCGTGAAGCGCTGCTTGCGCTGCAGCTGTTTAATGCTGTGTTTATTGGCATCGTTGCCGGGATCGGCATGCTCTGGTTCCAGGATTTAATGCCGGGCCGCGCCGGGTCGGCGACCACGCTTTTTACCAACAGCATTTCGACCGGAGTGATCCTGGCGGGGGTGATTCAGGGGGCGCTGGCGCAAAGTTACGGGCATGGCTCAGTTTACTGGGTAATTGCCGCGATTTCGGTGGTTACGCTTGGGCTGACTTGCCGGGTTAAGGATGTCTGATTCTGGAAGGCGGCTTTACGAAACAAATCAATGGCCCGCTTTTTGCGGGCCATTGTCTTTAGCCCATAAACGCAGGCTGTTTTTTCTCGTACGCGGAGATGGCGTCTTCGTGCTGGAGAGTTAAACCAATGCTGTCCAGACCGTTCAGCATGCAGTGGCGACGGAAGGCATCAATGCTGAAGCTGTAGGTTTTATCCCCGGCTTTCACCACTTCCCCTTCCAGATCCACTTCAAACGACATGCCCGGATTTGCCTTAACCAACGCGAACAATTCATCGACCTGTTCGTCGCTCAGCGTCACCGGCAGCAGCTGGTTGTTGAAGCTGTTGCCATAAAAGATATCCGCGAAGCTGGGGGCAATGACCACTTTAAAGCCGTAGTCCGTGAGCGCCCACGGCGCATGTTCACGGGATGAACCACAGCCAAAGTTTTCCCGCGCCAGCAGGATGGATGCGCCTTTGTACTCCGGGAAGTTCAGAACGAATTCCGGATTAGGCACCTCGCCTTTATCGTCCAGGAAACGCCAGTCGTTGAACAGGTGCGCGCCAAAGCCGGTGCGGGTCACCTTCTGCAAAAACTGCTTAGGAATGATCGCGTCCGTATCAACGTTAGCGGCGTCCAGCGGGACAACACGGCCCGTATGTTGGGTAAATTTCTCTGCCATGATTGTCTCCTTATTTCAGGCTGCGAATGTCGGCGAAATGACCGGTGACTGCCGCAGCGGCGGCCATTGCCGGGCTGACCAGATGGGTGCGCCCACCGCGGCCCTGACGGCCTTCAAAGTTACGGTTGCTGGTGGAGGCACAGCGCTCACCCGGATTCAGGCGATCGTTGTTCATGGCCAGGCACATGGAGCAGCCAGGCAGGCGCCACTCAAAGCCTGCTTCGATAAAGATCTTATCCAGACCCTCGGCTTCCGCCTGGGCTTTCACCGGACCGGAGCCTGGAACCACCAGCGCCTGCACGCCCGGTGCGACTTTACGGCCTTTGGCAATCTCTGCCGCCGCACGCAAATCTTCGATACGGGAGTTGGTGCAGGAGCCGATAAAGACCTTATCAATGGTCACGTCGGTCAACGGTACGCCGGGTTTCAGCCCCATATAGGCCAGCGCTTTTTCCGCACTGGCGCGCTCGACAGGATCGGCGAAGGAGGCCGGATCGGGAATGGCGTCGTTGACGGAAATTACCTGGCCCGGGTTGGTTCCCCAGGTCACCTGAGGGGCAATCTCTTCTGCCTGCAGCGTGACAACGGTATCAAACGTTGCCCCGTCGTCGGTTTTCAGGGTTTTCCAGTACGCTACCGCGTCGTCAAAATCCTGGCCTTTCGGCGCGTGCAGACGGCCCTTCACATAGTTGAAGGTCGTTTCATCTGGCGCGACCAGACCGGCTTTGGCACCCATCTCAATGGCCATATTGCACAGGGTCATGCGACCCTCCATGCTCAGCGCCTGAATCGCGTCGCCGCAGAATTCAACGACGTGGCCGGTACCGCCTGCGCTGCCGGTTTTACCGATGATCGCCAGCACGATGTCTTTCGCGGTAATGCCAGGTGCCGCTTTGCCCTTCACTTCAATCTTCATCGTTTTGGCGCGGCCCTGCTTCAGGGTCTGCGTCGCCAGCACGTGTTCAACTTCAGACGTGCCAATCCCGAACGCCAGGGCGCCAAACGCGCCGTGGGTTGCGGTATGGGAGTCGCCGCAGACGATGGTCATGCCCGGCAGGGTAATTCCCTGCTCTGGCCCCATCACGTGAACGATGCCCTGATAGGGGTGGTTCAGATCGTACAGCTCAACGCCAAATTCGTTGCAGTTCTTGATCAGCTCCTGCATCTGGATACGCGCCATCTCACCCGAGGCATTAATGTCTTTGGTCTGGGTGGAAACGTTGTGATCCATCGTCGCGAAGGTTTTACCCGGCTGACGTACCGGGCGCTTGTGCGCGCGCAGGCCGTCAAATGCCTGAGGAGAGGTCACTTCGTGTACCAGATGACGGTCAATGTAAAGCAGTGGGGTTTCGTTTGGTGCCTCGTAGACAACGTGCGCATCAAACAATTTTTCGTATAACGTTTTGGCCATGATTACACCCCTTCAGCGACATAGCGGGCAATAATGTCGCCCATTTCATCGGTACTGACTGCCGCCGCGCCGCGTGATAAATCACCGGTACGAACGCCTTCTTCTAACGCCCGGTTAATGGCATTTTCAATCGCGGTTGCTGCATCGCCTGCATCCAGGCTGTAGCGCAGCAGCAGGGCCAGAGAGAGGATCTGCGCAATCGGGTTAGCGATGTTTTTGCCCGCAATATCCGGCGCGGAACCGCCTGCCGGCTCGTACAGGCCAAAACCTTCTTCATTCAGGCTGGCGGATGGCAGCATGCCCATAGAGCCGGTGATCATCGCGCACTCGTCTGACAAAATGTCGCCGAACAGGTTGGAGCACAGCAGGACGTCAAACTGAGACGGATCCTTGATCAGCTGCATCGTCGCGTTGTCGATGTACATGTGCGACAGCTCAACGTCCGGGTACTGCTTCGCGACTTCGCTGACGATCTCGCGCCACAAGATGGAAGACTGCAGCACGTTCGCTTTATCAATGGAGGTCACTTTATGGCGGCGCTTGCGCGCTGACTCAAAGGCGATATGGGCGATACGTTCAATTTCGAAGCGGTGATAGACCTCAGTGTCGAACGCCTTCTCATGCTGGCCGCTGCCTTCGCGCCCTTTTGGCTGACCGAAATAGATCCCGCCGGTCAGTTCACGCACGCACAGAATGTCGAAGCCGTTGGCGGCGATATCAGCGCGCAGCGGGCAGAACTCTTCCAGGCCCTGATACAGCTTCGCCGGACGCAGGTTGCTGAACAGCTTGAAATGTTTACGCAGCGGCAGCAGCGCGCCGCGCTCTGGCTGCTCTGCAGGCGGCAGGTGTTCCCACTTCGGGCCACCGACGGAACCAAACAGCACGGCATCGGCATTTTCACAGCCTTCCACGGTCGCTTTCGGCAGTGGCGTACCGTGGTTATCAATCGCAATACCGCCCACATCGTAGTGGCTGGTGGTGATTTTCATCGCAAAACGCGCGCGAACGGCTTCCAGTACTTTCAGCGCCTGTGCCATCACTTCCGGGCCAATACCGTCGCCCGGTAACACAGCAATATGGTAATTCTTCGACATTACACGGTTTCCTTGTTGTTCTCTTTATTCTGAGCTTTGCGTTGCAACTCTTTTTCGACTTCGGCGGCGCGCCAGATGTTGTTCAGCACATGCACCATCGCTTTCGCGGAGGATTCAACGATATCGGTCGCCAGGCCCACGCCATGGAAACGGCGGCCATTGTGGGTCACAACAATGTCGACCTGGCCCAGCGCATCTTTGCCGTGGCCTTTGGCCGTCAGGTCATATTTCACCAGCTCAACGTCGTACTCGGTGACGCGGTTGATCGCCTGATAAATGGCATCCACAGGGCCGTTTCCGTTCGCCGCTTCGGCCTTAATTTCATCACCGCAGGCCAGCTTGACAGAGGCAGTGGCGATGTCGCTGGAGCCGGACTGCACGTTGAAGTAATCCAGACGGAAGTGCTCTGGCTCTTCCTGCTGCTTGTTAATAAAGGCCAGCGCTTCCAGGTCGTAGTCGAACACCTGACCTTTTTTATCGGCCAGCTTCAGGAAAGCGTCGTACAGCTGATCCATGTTGTAATCGCTGTCCTTATAACCCATCTCTTCCATGCGGTGCTTCACCGCCGCACGGCCGGAACGCGAGGTCAGGTTCAACTGGACCTGATTCAGGCCAATGGATTCCGGGGTCATAATTTCGTAGTTTTCACGGTTCTTCAGCACGCCATCCTGGTGAATACCGGAGGAGTGCGCGAAGGCACCCGTGCCGACGATCGCTTTGTTGGCCGGAATCGGCATGTTGCAAATCTGGCTGACGGTCTGGCTGGTGCGCCAGATCTCGTTGTGATGGATGCGGGTGTGCACGTCCATAATATCTTTGCGCACTTTAATCCCCATGATCACTTCTTCCAGCGAGCAGTTGCCCGCGCGTTCACCGATACCGTTCATCGCGCCTTCTACCTGACGCGCGCCGGCGTGGACGGCTGCGATGGCATTGCCCACGGCCAGACCCAAATCATCGTGGGTGTGGACGGAGATAATCGCTTTATCAATGTTCGGTACGCGGTCATACAGGCCGGTGATGATATTGGCGAACTCAAACGGCATGGTGTAGCCGACGGTATCAGGGATGTTGATGGTTTTGGCGCCGGCATTGATGGCGGCTTCCACCACACGGGCCAGATCTTCAATCGGCGTGCGGCCCGCATCTTCACAGGAGAATTCAACGTCATCGGTGTAGTTGCGTGCGCGTTTCACCATATATACCGCGCGCTCAATCACCTCATCCAGCGTACTGCGCAGCTTGGTGGCGATGTGCATAGGTGAGGTGGCAATAAAGGTGTGGATACGGAACGCTTCGGCCACTTTCAGCGACTCAGCCGCGACGTCGATATCTTTTTCAACACAGCGTGCCAGACCGCACACGCGGCTGTTTTTAATGGTGCGGGCGATAGTCTGGACGGATTCGAAATCACCCGGAGACGAGACCGGGAAACCCACCTCCATCACGTCGACACCCATACGTTCGAGAGCCAGCGCGATCTGCAGTTTCTCTTTTACACTCAGGCTTGCCTGTAATGCCTGTTCACCGTCACGTAAAGTAGTATCGAAAATAATGACTTGCTGGCTCATGGGTTAGGTCCTTGTCAGTCTTAGGGCGCCTTGCTACGAGCATAAAAAAACCCGCGCAGTGGCGCGGGTTTTTAGTCTTACTGGTGACGATTCAACGCTGAATTTCGCCCGCCAGTCTACCGCGCACAGTGGATGCGTTTAGTAGTAGTAGACCGGTGAAACGAATGGTGCGAATCATGAATCGTGCTCCGTTAAATTCAATATGCTTTTAGTGGTACTGGATACGCCAGTTGATGTCAACCCCTGATGATAAAAACGGGCCCGACGGGCGTAATCAGCAGGATAATTACTTTAGCTAATTGTGCTGGTTTTGGCTTTTACGACCCGACTAATTGTCTAATTTTGGACTGAAGAAAACAGTTGCAGAAACAAATAAATATAATTGTTTCAAATGAGTGACGCGCGTTACTGAGAATGCTCTGTACGTAAAGGGTTTTAATATCATTAAGTTATAATTATGGTGAATCTATTGCGCTTCGCTGAAAAACGAAAAGAGATAACATGTTATTAACTAACTGAAGAGCGGTGGCGATAACAGTTTAATAATACTTAAGTCATCATTAACCTGGCGGTCATTGTGTATTTGTTTGGTTTATGGTTTCATTTCAATCCTAAAGTCAAACATATCATTTGCGCTATTTTCTTTTCGTTTATATAGCGTCTTTATATATTCTGAATTTTAAATAATTCTCTTTCGCTGATCGTATTTGCATGATAAATCATATTTTTCGAGATGATTAGCGTACGTTGGCAAAGGGAGTTTAGCGTGACAGTGGAGTCAGAAGTGCCAGAAAATAATATTAAACAACCTCAAGCTACTGATGGGATTAAACCGCAGTTACGCACGGTGGATCTTAATCTTCTGACGGTGTTTGATGCGGTCATGCAGGAACAGAATATCACCCGCGCCGCCCAGGCGTTGGGGATGTCGCAACCTGCTGTGAGTAATGCCGTTGCCAGACTCAAGCTCATGTTTAACGACGAATTATTCGTTCGTTACGGGAGGGGGATCCAGCCTACGGCACGCGCATTCCAGCTGTTCGGTTCCATCCGCCAGGCGTTGCAGTTGGTGCAAAATGAGCTGCCGGGATCGGGCTTTGAACCCTTGAGCAGCGAGCGCGTATTCCATCTTTGTGTCTGCAGTCCATTAGATAATTATTTAACGTCGATTATTTATAATAAAGTTGAAGAAATCGCACCAAATATCAATCTGGTTTTTAAATCATCCCTGAATCAAAACACGGAACATCAGTTACGCTATCAGGAGATCGAATTCGTTCTGGGGTATGAAGAGTTCCGCCGTCCGGAATTTTCCTGCGTGCCGCTCTTTAAAGATGAAATGGTTCTCGTCGCCAGTAAAAAACACCCACGTCTGAATTCTCCGCTGCGAGAACACGATGTTTATAACGAACAGCACGCCGTTGTTGCTCTCGACAGATATGCTTCCTTTAGCCTGCCGTGGTATGACACTGCGGATAAACAGGCTTGCGTTGCTTATCAGGGCATGGCCATGGTCAGCGTATTAAACGTGGTCTCCCAGACACAGCTGGTGGCGATTGCACCGCGCTGGCTGGCAGAAGAGTTTTCTGACCCATTAAATCTGCAAATTTTGCCACTGCCGCTCAAGTTAAATAGCCGAACCTGTTATCTCTCCTGGCATGAAGCGGCCGGACGGGATAAAGGACACCAGTGGATGGAAGAGTTGCTGGTTGGTATCTGTCGCCGGTAAACGCATCGGGATAAATCGCATCGGATCATGTGATTTATCCTGAGTTTTTTTGGATAGTTGCTATTTTGTTCTGTGAGTCTTTTTTTCGGGCGGCTCTTCGGCACGCAAAAATAGATGATTTCCTGCATTGTCCTGCTTTTCAGCGATGATTTATCAGACCGTCCTCTATTCTCAGAGGAATTAACCATATCTTCTGTTAACGGCTGCGTTTTCTGCTTTACGCACCGTTTATCTCCCCGGGTTTGCTAATTGCCTGCCTCATAACGAGCGGTTAAGGTAAAGAACACTCTGCAAAATATAAGATTGGTTCATCCCAATCGTAAGACGGTGCGGAAATGAATTCGGCAGTCCGTCTATAACAAAATGCCTGGAGGCAAAGCATGGAGATGTTGTCTGGCGCGGAAATGGTCGTGCGGTCGCTGATCGATCAGGGCGTAAAGCAAGTGTTCGGCTACCCTGGCGGCGCGGTCCTCGATATTTATGATGCCCTCCATACGGTAGGGGGCATTGACCATGTTCTGGTACGTCACGAGCAGGCGGCCGTACATATGGCCGACGGCCTGGCGCGTGCGACGGGTGAAGTGGGCGTGGTACTGGTCACGTCCGGCCCCGGCGCGACAAACGCCATTACCGGCATTGCGACGGCGTATATGGACTCTATCCCGCTGGTGATCCTCTCCGGGCAGGTAGCCACCTCGCTGATTGGCTACGATGCTTTTCAGGAGTGCGACATGGTCGGGATTTCGCGTCCCGTGGTGAAGCACAGCTTCCTGGTTAAGCAAACCGAAGATATTCCCGGCGTACTGAAAAAAGCCTTCTGGCTGGCGGCAAGCGGACGCCCGGGACCGGTGGTGGTCGATCTGCCTAAAGACATTCTGAACCCGGCAAACAAGCTGCCTTACGTCTGGCCGGAATCGGTGAGCATGCGTTCTTACAACCCGACAACGCAGGGGCATAAAGGTCAGATCAAGCGGGCGTTGCAAACGCTTCTGGCAGCCAAAAAACCGGTCGTCTATGTCGGGGGCGGAGCGATCAACGCAGCCTGTGAAGCCCAGCTTCGTGAACTGATTGAAAAACTCAACCTTCCTGTTGCGTCGTCGCTGATGGGGCTGGGGGCGTTTCCCGCCACCCACCGCCAGGCGCTGGGTATGCTGGGTATGCACGGTACCTATGAAGCCAACATGACGATGCATCACTCCGATGTGATCTTTGCCGTCGGTGTGCGTTTTGACGATCGTACCACCAACAACCTGGCGAAATATTGCCCGAATGCCACCGTGCTGCATATTGATATCGATCCGACGTCAATATCTAAAACGGTGTCGGCTGATGTGCCGATCGTCGGTGATGCCCGTCAGGTTCTGGAACAGATGCTGGAGCTGCTGGCCCAGGAGAAAGCGACCCAGCCGCTGGATGAGATCCGCGACTGGTGGCAGCAGATTGAACAGTGGCGCGCGCGTCAGTGCCTGAAATATGACACGCAGAGCGAAAACATTAAGCCGCAGGCGGTCATCGAAGCGGTGTGGCGACTGACGAAAGGTGAAGCGTATGTGACCTCAGACGTGGGCCAGCACCAGATGTTTGCTGCCCTGTATTATCCGTTTGATAAACCGCGACACTGGATCAACTCGGGTGGCTTAGGCACCATGGGCTTTGGTCTGCCTGCCGCGCTGGGCGTGAAGCTGGCGCTGCCGGATGAAACCGTCGTCTGCGTGACCGGAGACGGAAGTATCCAGATGAACATTCAGGAGCTGTCTACCGCGCTGCAGTATGAGCTGCCGGTTCTCGTGCTGAACCTGAATAACGGCTACCTCGGCATGGTGAAGCAGTGGCAGGATATGATTTATTCTGGCCGTCACTCACAGTCATACATGAAATCGCTGCCGGATTTTGTTCGTCTTGCTGAAGCTTACGGCCATGTTGGCATGCGGGTAACCGATCCGGCCGAGCTGGAAACGAAGCTCGCACAAGCGCTTGAGCACGTTAAAAACAACCGCCTCGTCTTTATGGATGTGATTGTTGATGGAACCGAGCACGTCTATCCGATGCATATTCGGGGTGGTGGTATGGATGAAATGTGGTTAAGCAAAACGGAGAGAACCTGATATGCGCCGGATATTATCAGTTTTACTGGAAAACGAGTCTGGCGCACTGTCGCGCGTCATTGGCCTTTTTGCGCAGCGCGGCTATAACATTGAAAGCCTGACCGTCGCCCCGACGGAAGACCCAACGCTGTCGCGCATGACGATCCAAACCGTCGGCGACGCTAAGGTGCTTGAACAGATTGAGAAACAGCTGCATAAGCTGGTCGACGTGCTGCGCGTGAGCGAGCTGGGGCAAGGGGCCTACGTTGAACGTGAGGTCATGCTGGTGAAAATTCAGGCCAGCGGCTACGGGCGTGAAGAAGTCAAACGCAATGCGGATATTTTCCGCGGACAGATTATCGACGTCACGCCTTCTCTTTATACCGTTCAGCTGGTCGGGACGAGCGACAAGCTGGATGCGTTCCTGGCGTCCGTACGGGATGTCGCAAAAATTGTCGAGGTGGCGAGATCGGGGGTTGTGGGTCTGTCACGCGGCGAGAAAATCATGCGTTAGTTGTCAAAAAGGTTCGCCTCTTTCTGCCCGGTCACCAAAGCCGGGCTTTTTTTTGCGTAATCAGCCGACAACGCAGATAAAAGCGGTTGCCGCGAAGGCTTTTCTGCGTTTAGATGTTAAAAGATTTAACCATAACCTTGACAGGGCCATGGACTCTTTTCTTTTTTTAAGGGGCAATTGTGAAACTGGATGAAATCGCCCGGCTAGCCGGCGTGTCACGAACAACGGCCAGCTATGTGATTAACGGTAAAGCAAAGCAGTACCGTGTCAGCGACAAGACCGTTGAAAAAGTTATGGCGGTGGTTCGTGAACATAACTACCATCCGAATGCTGTCGCAGCCGGTCTGCGCGCCGGGCGCACCCGCTCTATTGGTCTGGTAATCCCGGACCTGGAAAACACCAGCTATACCCGTATCGCCAACTATCTTGAACGTCAGGCGCGTCAGCGCGGCTATCAACTGCTGATTGCCTGCTCGGAAGATCAGCCTGATAACGAGATGCGCTGCATTGAACATCTGCTTCAGCGCCAGGTGGATGCCATTATTGTTTCGACCTCCTTACCGCCGGAGCATCCTTTCTACCAGCGCTGGGCGAATGATCCGTTCCCGATCGTTGCGCTTGACCGTGCCCTCGATCGCGAGCATTTCACCAGCGTGGTGGGTGCCGATCAGGACGATGCCGAAATGCTGGCCGCAGAGCTGCGGACGTTCCCGGCGGAAACGGTACTGTATTTGGGCGCGCTGCCTGAACTTTCCGTGAGCTTCCTGCGCGAGCAGGGATTCAGAACGGCCTGGAAAGACGATCCGCGCGAGGTTCACTACCTCTATGCCAACAGCTACGAACGTGAAGCCGCCGCGCAGCTGTTCGAAAAATGGCTGGAAACCCATCCGATACCTCAGGCGCTGTTCACGACCTCGTTTGCGCTCTTGCAGGGCGTCATGGATGTCACCTTACGCCGTGAAGGTAAACTCCCCTCCGACCTGGCGATTGCCACGTTCGGGGATAACGAGCTGCTCGACTTCCTTCAGTGCCCGGTGCTGGCGGTTGCACAGCGTCACCGCGATGTGGCTGAACGCGTGCTGGAGATTGTGCTGGCGAGTCTGGATGAACCCCGCAAACCAAAGCCGGGCCTGACGCGTATCAAACGTAATCTCTACCATCGCGGAATTTTAAGCCGCCAAAAATGAAATGACTGGGGCGGCGAAATCTGCCCCATTTTGCTGCAATAATTCGTGCGGATAATTCCCGGAGAGAAATTAGGATAATTCTTGTGAGATCATAATCGCCTATTTTTCTTAATTCATTTTGGCTTTTAAATTGTTCTTTAAAGAACATCTCAGCGATTTTAAACGGTATACTTTGTATTATTTTGTTACAAACCCTCTTCGGTCGATGAATATTCAGACGTTTTTTCCTCTTCCTTTGCCAGCTTACGTGCTAACCACTGCGCTTACCGTGTGCCTGGGTGAATCTGGCGCTGTCATCCCCTGAGAATCTGTCATAAAATGCTGCCCGCGTCGCAAACTGACACTTTATATTTATCTGCGATGATATTGAGTGAGCCTTAACGCTAGTGTGCATATTCGGTTTTTTTCTTACAAATATTCATAACGTTAATTTTGCCTCGCCAGTTGTGCAGTTATTAACCAGGACTGTTTAACTCTGTAAATAGAGGGCTTTCGAGTCCTTATACGGAGAGTCCTGGCTTGACAAGCTTTTCCCTCGCTCCGTAAACTCCTTTAGGTGGGAATTTGTGGGTTAAAGTGGTGAGGAGGGGTGAGACTGGCATGTTCCGTGGAGCAACGTTAGTCAATCTCGACAGTAAAGGGCGTTTATCGGTACCAACCCGATACCGCGACCAGCTGATTGAGAACGCTGCGGGTCAAATGGTTTGCACCATTGACATTAACTCCCCCTGCCTGCTGCTTTACCCCCTGCCTGAATGGGAAATTATTGAGCAAAAGCTGTCGCGACTGTCGAGCATGAACCCGCAGGAACGCCGCGTGCAGCGGTTGTTATTGGGACATGCCAGTGAATGTCAGATGGATAACGCAGGGCGATTACTGATCGCGCCTGTGTTACGGCAACATGCCGGTCTGACCAAAGAAGTGATGCTGGTCGGGCAGTTCAACAAATTTGAACTGTGGGATGAAACGACCTGGTATCAACAGGTCAAGGAAGATATCGACGCTGAGCAGTCTGATTCCGCGACATTATCGGAACGGCTGCAGGACTTGTCTCTATAAATATGATGGAAAATTATAAACATAAAACGGTGTTACTGGACGAGGCCGTTAACGGCCTGAATATTCGTCCGGATGGCATCTACATTGATGGCACTTTTGGTCGCGGTGGTCACTCGCGTTTGATCCTCTCCCAACTGGGTGAGGAGGGGCGTCTGCTGGCAATCGATCGCGATCCGCAGGCAATTGCCGTTGCACAGACTATCAATGACCCACGCTTTTCCATCGTGCATGGACCTTTTTCTGCGCTCGCGGACTATGTGGCTGAGCGCGGCCTGACGGGCAAGATCGACGGGATTCTTCTCGATCTTGGCGTCTCTTCACCCCAACTTGATGATGCTGAACGCGGTTTCTCCTTTATGCGTGACGGTCCGCTGGACATGCGTATGGACCCGACTCGCGGCCAGTCTGCCGCCGAGTGGTTACAGACCGCTGACGAAGCGGATATTGCATGGGTCATCAAAACCTTCGGCGAAGAGCGCTTTGGCAAACGTATTGCGCGCGCCATTGTTGAGCGCAATCGCATTGAGCCGATGACCCGCACCAAAGAGTTGGCCGAGGTGATCGCGGCGGCAACGCCGGTGAAGGATAAGCACAAACATCCCGCGACCCGTACCTTCCAGGCGGTTCGCATCTGGGTAAACAGTGAACTGGAGGAAATAGAGCTGGCGCTAAAAAGCTCGCTCGACGTGCTGGCCCCGGGTGGGCGGTTATCCATCATCAGCTTCCATTCGCTGGAAGACCGTATTGTGAAACGCTTTATGCGTGAACAAAGCCGCGGTCCACAGGTACCCGCGGGGCTGCCGATGACGGAAGAACAACTCAGGAAGCTGGGTGGCCGTCAGTTGCGAGCATTAGGCAAGTTGATGCCGGGCGAAGAAGAGGTGGCAGAGAATCCACGCGCCCGTAGTTCAGTGCTGCGTGTTGCAGAGAGGACGAACGCATGATCGGCAGAGTGACAGAGACCCTAAGCAAAGTTAAGGATTCGTTAGGAAGCAACGAGCGCCATGCCTTGCCTGGCGTGATCGGCGACGATCTTTTGCGGTTTGGGAAACTGCCACTCTGTCTGTTCATTTGCATCATTGTCACGGCTGTGACGGTGGTCACCACCGCCCACCACACACGTTTATTGACTGCGCAACGCGAGCAGATGGTACTGGAACGCGATGCGCTGGATATTGAATGGCGAAATCTGATCCTTGAAGAAAACGCGCTCGGCGATCACAGCCGAGTTGAACGGATCGCAACGGAAAAGCTGCAGCTGCAGCATGTTGATCCTTCACAGGAAAATATCGTAGTACAAAAATAAGGGAAAACGCGACGCATGAAAGCAGCGGCAAAAACGCTAAAACCAAAACGTCAGGAAGAACAGGCCAACTTTATCAGTTGGCGTTTTGCGTTGCTTTGCGGCTGCATTTTACTGGCGCTGGGTTTTCTGCTGGGCCGCGTGGCCTGGCTGCAAATCGTCGCCCCTGACATGCTGGTACGCCAGGGCGATATGCGCTCTCTGCGCGTTCAGGAGGTTTCCACGTCCCGCGGGATGATCACCGACCGCTCCGGTCGTCCGCTGGCGGTGAGCGTGCCGGTGAAAGCGATCTGGGCCGATCCGAAAGAGCTGCACGACGCCGGTGGCATTACCCTTGATAACCGCTGGAAAGCCCTGTCTGATGCGCTGAAAATGCCGCTGGATCAGCTGGCTTCCCGCGTTAACGCGAACCCGAAAGGACGTTTTATCTATCTGGCGCGTCAGGTTAACCCTGACATGGCGGACTACATTCGCAAACTGAAGCTGCCGGGTATTCATCTGCGTGAAGAATCCCGCCGTTACTACCCATCCGGCGAAGTAACCGCTCACCTCATTGGTTTTACCAACGTCGACAGCCAGGGGATTGAGGGCGTTGAGAAAAGCTTCGATAAGTGGCTCACCGGCCAGCCGGGCGAGCGAATCGTGCGTAAGGACCGCTACGGGCGCGTCATCGAAGATATCTCTTCCACGGACAGTCAGGCAGCGCACAACCTGGCCCTGAGTATCGACGAGCGCCTGCAGGCGCTTGTCTACCGCGAGCTGAACAACGCGGTGGCGTTCAACAAGGCGGAGTCAGGCAGCGCCGTGCTGGTGGATGTCAGCACCGGTGAAGTGCTGGCGATGGCCAACAGCCCGTCCTACAACCCGAACAACTTTACCGGCACCGCAAAAGATGCCATGCGTAACCGGGCAATTACCGACGTGTTCGAACCCGGCTCCACGGTGAAGCCGATGGTGGTGATGACCGCGCTCCAGCGCGGTATTGTCAATGAAAACACGGTACTGAACACTGTCCCATACCGTATTAACGGCCACGAGATAAAAGACGTGGCGCGCTACAGCGAATTGACCCTGACCGGGGTGTTACAGAAGTCGAGTAACGTCGGTGTTTCAAAGCTGGCGTTAGCGATGCCGTCCTCAGCGTTAGTAGAAACTTACTCACGTTTTGGACTGGGAAAGGCGACCAATTTGGGGTTGGTCGGAGAACGCAGTGGCTTATATCCTCAAAAACAACGGTGGTCTGACATAGAGAGGGCCACCTTCTCTTTCGGCTACGGGCTAATGGTAACCCCGTTACAGTTAGCGCGAGTCTACGCAACGATTGGCAGCTATGGCGTCTATCGCCCGCTGTCGATTACCAAAGTTGATCCACCGGTCCCGGGCGAGCGTATCTTCCCGGAATCCATCGTTCGTACCGTGGTGCACATGATGGAAAGCGTGGCGCTACCGGGCGGCGGCGGCGTGAAGGCGGCGATTAAAGGCTATCGTATCGCCATTAAAACCGGTACAGCGAAAAAAGTGGGGCCAGACGGCCGCTACATCAACAAATACATTGCCTATACCGCAGGCGTTGCGCCTGCAAGCAATCCGCGTTTTGCGCTGGTGGTCGTGATAAACGATCCACAGGCGGGTAAATACTACGGCGGCGCCGTCTCCGCGCCTGTGTTCGGGGCCATCATGGGCGGCGTGTTACGCACCATGAACATTGAACCGGATGCGCTGGCGACGGGCGAAAAAAGTGAATTTGTAATTAATCAAGGCGAGGGTACAGGTGGCAGATCGTAATTTGCGCGACCTTCTCGCTCCGTGGGTGCCAAATGCACCGGAGCGAGCACTGCGAGAGATGGTACTGGACAGCCGCGTAGCGGCTTCTGGCGATCTTTTTGTGGCGGTGGTCGGTCATCAGGCGGACGGGCGTCGTTATATCCCGCAGGCGATTGCGCAAGGTGTGGCTGCCATTATTGCTGAGGCTAAAGATGAGGCAACCGACGGTGAGATCCGTGAAATGCACGGCGTGCCGGTCATCTATCTCAGCCAGTTAAACGAACGTCTTTCCGCACTGGCGGGACGTTTTTATCACGAACCTTCCGACCAGCTGCGTCTGGTTGGCGTAACGGGTACGAACGGTAAAACCACCACCACGCAGCTGATGGCGCAGTGGGCACAGCTACTGGGTGAAACCGGTGCGGTGATGGGAACCGTGGGTAACGGTCTGCTGGGCAAAGTGAGCCCGACGGAAAACACCACCGGCTCGGCGGTTGACGTACAGCACGTGCTTGCCGGTCTGGCAGGGCAGGGCGCAACCTTCGCCGCGATGGAGGTCTCTTCGCACGGTTTGGTACAGCACCGCGTCGCGGCGCTGAAATTTGCTGCATCCGTGTTTACCAACCTGAGCCGCGACCATCTTGATTATCATGGCGATATGGAGCACTACGAAGCCGCGAAATGGCTGCTGTTCTCTACTCACCATTACGGTCAGGCCATCATCAACGCCGACGACGAAGTGGGCCGCCGCTGGCTGGCGAAGCTGCCAGATGCGGTTGCCGTCTCGATGGAAGACCATATCAATCCGAACTGCCACGGCCGCTGGCTGAAGGCGGTTGAGGTGAATTATCACGACAGCGGGGCGACCATCCGCTTTGCCTCTTCCTGGGGGGAAGGCGAAATTGAAAGCCGCCTGATGGGGGCGTTTAACGTCAGCAACCTACTGCTGGCCCTGGCAACGCTGCTGGCGCTGGGTTACCCGATGGCTGAACTGCTGAAAACCGCCGCGCGACTGCAGCCGGTTTGTGGCCGTATGGAAGTATTTAGCGCGCCGGGTAAGCCGACCGTTGTGGTTGATTATGCCCACACGCCGGATGCGCTGGAAAAAGCGCTGGAAGCGGCGCGCCTGCACTGTACCGGTAAGCTCTGGTGCGTGTTTGGCTGCGGCGGCGATCGCGACAAAGGCAAACGCCCGCTGATGGGGGCGATTGCGGAACAGTTCGCGGATATTCCGGTTGTCACCGATGACAACCCGCGTACGGAAGAGCCGCGCGCCATCATTAATGACATTCTGGCGGGTATGCTGGACGCAGGCCGCGCGCGCGTCGTGGAAGGCCGTGCTGAAGCCGTGACAAACGCCATCATGCAGGCACAGGAGAATGATGTTGTTCTGCTGGCGGGCAAAGGCCATGAAGATTATCAGATCGTTGGCAATCGCCGTTTGGACTACTCGGATCGCGTAACGGCAGCTCGCCTGCTGGGAGTTGTCGCATGATTAGCCTCTCCTTAAGCCAGGCCGCAGAAGTACTGCACGGCGACCTGCACGGGCAAGACCTGACCATCGATGCCGTGACGACGGACACCCGTAAAGTCACCGCAGGCTGTCTCTTTGTGGCGCTGAAAGGCGAGCGTTTTGACGCGCATGATTTTGCCGAGCAGGCCAAAGAGAACGGCGCCGGTGCGCTGCTGGTCAGCCGCAAGCTTGATATCGATCTGCCGCAGGTTGTGGTGAAAGATACGCGTCTCGCGTTCGGTGAGCTGGCTGCCTGGGTTCGTCAGCAGGTGCCGGCTCGCGTCGTCGCGCTGACAGGGTCATCAGGCAAAACGTCAGTGAAAGAGATGACGGCGGCGATCCTCAGCCAGTGCGGCAATACGCTTTTTACCGCGGGTAACCTCAATAATGACATCGGCGTGCCGATGACATTGCTTCGCCTGAACAAAGAGCATGACTATGCGGTGATCGAGTTAGGCGCAAACCACCAGGGTGAAATCGCCTGGACCGTGAGCCTGACTCGCCCGGAAGCGGCGCTGGTGAATAACCTCGCGGCTGCGCACCTGGAAGGCTTTGGCTCGCTGGAAGGCGTGGCGAAAGCGAAAGGTGAAATTTACACCGGCCTGCCGGATAACGGTATTGCCATTCTGAACGCCGATAACAACGACTGGCTTAACTGGCAGAGCATCATTGGTGCGCGTAAAACCTGGCGCTTCTCACCAAATGCGGCCAACAGTGATTTTACGGCGACCAATATCCATGTGACGTCGCACGGCACCGAGTTCACCCTCACTACCCCAACGGGTGGCGTGGAGGTGCTGCTGCCGCTGCCGGGTCGCCATAACATCGCCAATGCCCTTGCGGCGGCGGCGCTGGCAACGGCGGTGGGCGCTTCACATGCGGCAATCAAAGCCGGGCTGGCGAACCTGAAAGCCGTGCCGGGACGCCTGTTCCCGATTCAGCTTTCGGAAAACAAGCTACTGCTGGATGACTCCTATAACGCGAATGTTGGCTCGATGACGGCGGCGGTGCAGGTGTTATCTGAAATGCCGGGCTACCGCATCATGGTGGTTGGCGACATGGCAGAACTGGGCGACGAAAGCGAAGCCTGTCATACCCAGGTCGGTGAAGCGGCGAAAGCGGCGGGGCTGGACTGTGTACTGAGCACAGGAAAATTGAGCCAGGCGATTAGCCAGGCCAGCGGCGTTGGCGAGCATTTTGCCGATAAAGCCGCCTTGATTGAGCGCCTTAAGGCATTAATGACAGAAAAACAAATTGTGACAGTGTTAGTGAAAGGTTCACGTAGTGCCGCCATGGAAGAGGTTGTGCACGCATTACAGGAGAACGGGACATGTTAGTTTGGCTGGCCGAACATTTGGTCAAATATTACTCAGGCTTTAACGTCTTTTCATATCTGACGTTTCGCGCCATCGTCAGCCTGCTGACTGCTCTGTTCATCTCGTTGTGGATGGGCCCGCGCATGATTGCCCGTCTGCAAAAGCTCTCTTTCGGCCAGGTTGTGCGTAACGACGGCCCGGAATCGCACTTCAGCAAGCGCGGTACGCCGACCATGGGCGGGATCATGATCCTGACTGCCATCGTCGTTTCCGTGCTGTTGTGGGCGTACCCGTCCAACCCGTACGTCTGGTGTGTGCTGACGGTACTGGTGGGTTACGGGATCATCGGTTTCGTCGATGATTACCGCAAAGTCGTCCGCAAAGATACCAAAGGCCTGATTGCCCGCTGGAAGTATTTCTGGATGTCGGTGATCGCGCTGGGCGTGGCCTTCGCGCTGTATCTGGCCGGGAAAGACACGCCAGCGACCGAGCTGGTCGTGCCGTTCTTTAAAGACGTGATGCCGCAGCTGGGTCTGTTCTACATTCTGCTGGCGTACTTTGTGATTGTCGGCACCGGTAACGCCGTTAACCTGACCGACGGTCTGGATGGCCTGGCAATCATGCCTACCGTCTTTGTGGCGGCCGGTTTTGCGCTGGTGGCGTGGGCGACCGGTAACATGAACTTTGCGAACTACCTGCACATCCCTTATCTGCGTCATGCGGGTGAACTGGTGATCGTCTGTACGGCGATTGTCGGCGCGGGTCTTGGCTTCCTGTGGTTCAACACCTATCCGGCTCAGGTCTTTATGGGTGACGTCGGTTCACTGGCTTTGGGCGGCGCGCTGGGCATTATTGCCGTGCTGCTGCGCCAGGAGTTCCTGCTGGTGATCATGGGCGGCGTGTTTGTGGTTGAGACGCTGTCGGTGATTTTGCAGGTCGGCTCCTTCAAGCTGCGCGGTCAGCGCATCTTCCGTATGGCGCCGATTCACCACCACTATGAACTGAAAGGCTGGCCGGAGCCGCGCGTCATTGTGCGCTTCTGGATTATTTCGCTGATGCTGGTGCTGATTGGCCTGGCAACGCTGAAGGTACGTTAATCATGGCAGATTACCAGGGCAAAAAAGTCGTTATCATCGGGTTGGGCCTCACGGGGCTCTCCTGCGTGGACTTTTTCCTCGCGCGTGGCGTGACGCCGCACGTGATGGATACGCGTGTCTCTCCGCCGGGTCTGGACAAGCTGCCGGAACAGGTTGAACGCCACCTTGGTGGTCTGAATGATGGCTGGCTGCTGGCAGCCGATCTGATTGTCGCCAGCCCGGGTATGGCGCTGGCGCATCCTTCACTGAGCGCTGCCGCAGATGCGGGCGTTGAGATTGTCGGCGATATCGAGCTGTTCTGCCGCGAAGCGCAGGCTCCCGTTATCGCGATTACCGGTTCTAACGGTAAAAGCACCGTCACCACCCTGGTGGGGGAAATGGCGAAAGCGGCGGGCATGAACGTCGGCGTTGGCGGTAACATTGGTTTGCCTGCTCTGATGCTGCTGGATAAAGGCTGTGAACTGTATGTTCTCGAGCTTTCCAGCTTCCAGCTGGAAACGACCTCCAGCCTGCATGCTGCCGCTGCGACGATCCTCAACGTTACTGAAGATCATATGGACAGATATCCCTTTGGTCTGCAGCAGTACCGTGCCGCCAAGCTGCGCGTTTATGAGAATGCCAAAGTCTGCGTGGTGAACGCCGATGACGCGCTGACCATGCCGGTGCGTGGCGCAGACGAGCGCTGCATCAGTTTTGGCATCACCATGGGTGATTACCATCTGAACCGCCAGCTGGGTGAAACCTGGCTGCGCGTGAAAGGTGAGAAAGTGCTGAACGTGAAAGAGATGAAGCTCTCTGGTCAGCACAACTATACCAATGCGCTGGCGGCGCTGGCGCTGGCGGATGCTGTCGGGCTGCCGCGCTCCTCGAGCCTGAAAGCGTTAACCACGTTTTCAGGCCTGGCGCACCGTTTCCAGCTGGCGCTGGAGCACAACGGCGTGCGCTGGATCAACGACTCCAAAGCCACCAACGTGGGCAGCACGGAGGCCGCGCTGAACGGGCTGCACGTTGACGGTACCCTGCATCTGCTGCTGGGTGGCGACGGTAAGTCAGCTGATTTCTCGTCCCTGAAGCCGTATCTCTCCGGCGATAACATCCGTCTCTACTGCTTCGGCCGTGACGGCAGCGAGCTGGCTGAACTGCGCCCTGAGATCGCCGAGCAAACCGAAACCATGGAACAGGCGATGCGGCTGATTGCCCCTCGCGTGAAGCCGGGTGATATGGTGCTGCTCTCTCCGGCCTGTGCCAGTCTCGATCAATTTAAGAATTTCGAACAGCGTGGTGATGTCTTTACCCGCCTGGCGAAGGAGTTAGGCTGATGCGTTTATCTCTCCCTCGCCTGAAAATGCCGCGCCTGCCAGGATTTGGGATCCTGGTGTGGTTGTTTGCGGCGCTTAAAGGCTGGGTGATGGGCTCTCGTCAAAAAGATAACGACAGCCTGATCATGTACGACCGCACGCTGTTCTGGCTCACAATGGGGCTCGCGGCGGTCGGCTTTATAATGGTGACGTCAGCGTCAATGCCCGTCGGGCAGCGTCTGGCGAACGATCCTTTCCTGTTTGCCAAACGTGATGGTCTGTACATCATCCTGGCATTCTGCCTGGCGCTGGTGACCTTGCGTCTACCGATGGAGTTCTGGCAGCGGCACAGTACGGCGATGCTGATCGCCTCGATCATTATGCTGCTGATCGTTCTGGTGGTGGGGAGCTCCGTAAACGGGGCATCACGCTGGATCGCCTTTGGCCCGCTGCGTATTCAGCCTGCGGAGTTTACCAAGCTCTCCCTGTTCTGCTACCTGGCGAACTACCTGGTGCGTAAAGTAGATGAAGTGCGTAACAACCTGCGCGGCTTCTTAAAACCGATGGGCGTGATTCTGGTGCTGGCGGTCTTACTGCTGGCGCAGCCTGACCTCGGTACGGTGGTGGTACTGTTTGTGACCACGCTGGCCATGCTGTTCCTGGCGGGCGCGAAGCTGTGGCAGTTCATCGCCATCATTGGGATGGGGATTTCAGCGGTTGTGCTGCTGATCCTCGCCGAGCCTTACCGTATTCGCCGCGTGACCTCTTTCTGGAACCCGTGGGAAGACCCGTTCGGCAGCGGTTATCAGCTGACGCAGTCACTCATGGCCTTTGGTCGTGGTGAGCTCTGGGGGCAGGGGCTGGGTAACTCGGTACAGAAACTGGAGTATTTACCGGAAGCGCATACTGACTTCATCTTCTCCATTATTGCGGAAGAACTGGGTTATATCGGTGTGGTATTAGCGCTATTAATGGTATTCTTCGTCGCTTTCCGCGCCATGTCCATCGGCCGGAAAGCGCTGGAGATCGATCACCGTTTCTCAGGCTTCCTGGCCTGCTCAATTGGTATCTGGTTTAGTTTCCAGGCATTGGTTAACGTCGGGGCCGCAGCGGGTATGCTGCCGACCAAAGGTCTGACGTTGCCGTTGATCAGTTATGGTGGTTCCAGTCTGTTGATTATGTCGACGGCCATCATGCTGTTGTTGCGCATAGATTATGAAACGCGTCTGGAAAAAGCCCAGGCGTTTACACGAGGTTCACGATGAATCAACCGAAGCGGTTAATGGTGATGGCAGGCGGTACCGGCGGACACGTGTTCCCGGGACTGGCGGTTGCGCACCATTTAATGGATCAGGGCTGGCAGGTACGCTGGCTGGGAACCGCAGACCGCATGGAGGCCGACCTGGTACCGAAACACGGTATTGAGATCGACTTTATTCGTATTTCCGGCCTGCGCGGCAAAGGCCTCAAGGCAATGCTGCTGGCTCCGGTGCGCATTTTTAACGCCTGGCGTCAGGCGCGCACCATTATGAAGCGCTTTAAGCCCGATGTGGTGCTGGGCATGGGCGGCTATGTCTCGGGGCCGGGCGGGCTGGCAGCGTGGTCGTTAGGTATTCCCGTCGTCCTGCATGAGCAGAACGGTATTGCGGGTCTGACAAACAAATGGCTGGCGAAAATCGCCACCAAAGTCATGCAGGCGTTTCCCGGCGCGTTCCCGAAAGCGGACGTGGTAGGTAACCCGGTCCGTGTGGACGTACTGGCGCTGCCGTTGCCGGACGCTCGCCTGGCGGGCCGTGAAGGGCCGGTTCGTGTGCTGGTCGTCGGTGGCTCTCAGGGGGCACGCATTTTAAACCAGACGATGCCGCAGGTTGCTGCAAAGCTGGGGGATGCCGTCACCATCTGGCACCAGAGCGGAAAAGGCGCTCAGCAGACCGTTGAGCAGGCTTACGCCGAGGCGGGGCAGCCGCAGCATAACGTGACGGAATTTATCGACGACATGGCGGCAGCGTATGCCTGGGCCGATGTCGTGGTCTGTCGTTCTGGCGCCTTAACGGTAAGCGAAATCGCTGCTGCAGGTCTGCCAGCCCTGTTTGTGCCTTTCCAGCACAAAGACAGACAGCAGTACTGGAATGCCCTGCCGCTTGAGAAAGCCGGTGCGGCGAAAATTTTTGAGCAGCCACAATTTACCGCCGACGCGGTCGCCACCACCCTGGCGGGCTGGAACAGAGACGTATTGCTTGAGATGGCTGAACGCGCGCGCGCGGCGGCTATCCCTGATGCGACGGAACGGGTGGCAAAAGAAGTGAGCCTGGCAGCCCAGGCTTAACCCTCGCAGCGCGTGAAGCGCGGCACGAATTTTAAGTAGTCGATGGCGTTTAGAGAATGAATACACAACAACTGGCAAAACTGCGTTCAATCGTGCCCGAGATGCGTCGCGTCCGGCACATTCACTTTGTTGGCATCGGTGGTGCCGGCATGGGCGGTATTGCCGAAGTGTTAGCTAACGAAGGCTATCAGATCAGCGGGTCTGACCTGGCGCCAAACCCTGTAACGCAGCAGCTGGCGTCGCTTGGGGCGACTATCTATTTCAACCATCGCCCGGAAAACGTGCGCGATGCGAGCGTGGTGGTGGTCTCAAGCGCCATCTCCTCTGACAACCCGGAAATCGTTGCCGCGCATGACGCGCGCATTCCGGTGATCCGCCGTGCCGAAATGCTGGCGGAACTGATGCGTTTCCGCCATGGCATCGCGATTGCCGGGACCCACGGTAAAACCACGACCACGGCGATGGTTTCCAGTATTTATGCGGAAGCGGGTCTCGACCCGACGTTCGTCAACGGCGGCCTGGTCAAAGCCGCGGGCGTACATGCGCGTCTGGGCCACAGTCGTTATCTGATTGCTGAAGCGGACGAGAGCGACGCGTCGTTCCTGCACCTGCAGCCGATGGTGGCGATTGTCACCAACATCGAAGCTGACCATATGGATACCTACCAGGGTGACTTCGAGAACTTAAAGCAGACCTTTATCAACTTCCTGCACAACCTGCCGTTCTACGGGCGCGCGGTGATGTGCGTGGACGATCCGGTGATCCGCGAGTTGCTGCCGCGCGTGGGTCGTCAAATCACCACCTACGGCTTCAGCGAAGACGCTGACGTCCGCGTGGAAGAGTACAAACAGATTGGCGCGCAGGGACACTTCACGCTGGCGCGTCAGGACAAAGAGCTGCTGCACGTGACGCTGAATGCGCCAGGGCGCCATAACGCGCTCAATGCCGCAGCGGCAGTGGCCGTCGCGACGGAAGAAGGCATTGATGACGATGCGATTCTGCGCGCACTGGAAAGCTTCCAGGGCACCGGGCGTCGTTTCGATTTCCTCGGTGAATTCCCGCTGGATGCCGTGAACGGTAAAGCCGGTACGGCGATGCTGGTGGACGACTATGGCCACCATCCGACCGAAGTGGACGCCACCATTAAAGCCGCTCGTGCAGGCTGGCCAGACAAAAATCTGGTGATGGTGTTCCAGCCGCACCGCTTCACGCGTACGCGCGATCTGTATGACGATTTCGCCAGCGTCCTGTCACAGGTAGACACCCTGTTAATGCTGGATGTGTACGCCGCAGGCGAGACGCCGATTCCTGGTGCAGACAGTCGTTCTCTGTGTCGCACCATTCGTGGACGCGGTAAAGTTGACCCTATTCTGGTTTCTGACCCTGCGCAGGTGGCGGAAATTCTGGCACCGGTCCTGACAGGTAACGATCTGATTCTGATTCAGGGCGCGGGAAATATCGGCAAAATCGCCCGTACCTTAGCTGAAATCAAACTGAAGCCGCAAAACCAGGAGGATGAGCATCATGGCTGATAAGATTGCTGTCCTGTCTGGCGGCACCTCCGCCGAGCGCGAGGTTTCCCTGAATTCAGGCGCCGCTGTACTGGCGGGCCTGCGTGAAGGTGGCGTCAATGCGCACCTGGTCGATCCAAAAGAGGTCGACGTGACGCAGTTAAAAGCCATGGGCTTCGATAAAGTCTTTATCGCTTTACACGGTCGTGGCGGCGAAGACGGCACCCTGCAGGGGCTTCTGGATCTGATCGGTCTGCCATACACCGGCAGCGGCGTGATGGCGTCTGCTATCTCTATGGATAAACTGCGCAGCAAGCTGCTGTGGCAGGGCGCAGGTTTACCTGTTGCGCCATGGGTGGCACTGACGCGTCGCGAATTTGAATTGGGCCTGCCGGATAGCGTTAATGCACGCATTGCTGAGCTGGGCTTACCGGTTATTGTAAAGCCCAGCCGGGAAGGCTCCAGCGTGGGCATGTCCAAAGTCGACAAAGCTGACGATTTAGCGTCCGCTTTAGCGCTGGCATTTCAACATGATGATGAAGTTCTGATAGAAAAATGGCTTAGCGGGCCGGAATTTACCGTCGCGATGCTTGGCGAAGAAATTTTACCGTCAATCCGTATCCAACCCGCCGGAGTCTTCTATGATTATGAGGCGAAGTATCTCTCTGATGAGACGCAATATTTCTGCCCAAGTGGTCTTGAAGCTGAGCGTGAAGACGATTTACAGTCCCTGGTGCTTAAAGCCTGGCATGTTCTGGGTTGCCAGGGCTGGGGACGCATCGACGTGATGCAGGACCGGGATGGACAATTTTATCTGCTGGAAGCCAACACCTCTCCGGGTATGACGAGCCACAGCCTTGTGCCGATGGCTGCGCGTCAGGCGGGGATGAGCTTCTCGCAGTTAGTCGTACGCATTCTGGACCAGGCGGGCTGATATGTCTCAGGCTGCATTGAACACGCGCAACCGCGATGACGAGGAAGAATACACCTCTTCACGCCGCAGTAATGGAACGCGTCTTGCAGGCATCATTTTCCTGCTCGGGGTGCTGTGCACCGTGTTTATCAGCGGCTGGATGGTCCTGGGCTGGATGGAAGATGCGCAGCGGTTGCCGCTTTCTAAGCTGGTGGTCACCGGTGAGCGTCACTACACGCGTAACGACGATATTCGCCAGTCAATACTGGCGCTGGGCTCGCCTGGCACCTTTATGACGCAGGACGTCAATATTATCCAAAGCCAGATTGAACGTCTGCCATGGATAAAACAGGCGAGCGTACGAAAGCAATGGCCTGATGAATTGAAGATTCATCTGGTTGAATATGTGCCCATTGCGCGTTGGAATGATCAGCACATGGTTGACGTCGACGGAAATTCCTTCAGCGTCCCGACCGATCGTGTCAACAAGCAGAATTTACCGATGTTGTATGGCCCTGAAGGCAGCGAAAACGAGGTGTTACAGGGTTTTCGTGAAATGGGCCAGGTGCTGGCGAAGGACAGGTTTACGTTAAAAGATGCTGCAATGACGGCGCGCCGCTCCTGGCAGCTTACGTTAACGAACGGCATTAAGCTCAACCTGGGACGCGGGGACACCATGAAGCGTCTGGCGCGTTTTGTCGAACTTTACCCGGTTTTACAGCAGCAGGCACAGACTGACGGCAAACGGATAAGCTACGTTGATTTGCGCTATGACTCAGGCGCAGCAGTCGGTTGGGTACCGGCTCCGGTCGAGGAACCTAATCAGCAACAGAATCAGGCACAGGTACAGGCAGAACAACAATGATCAAGGCGACGGACAGAAAACTGGTAGTTGGACTGGAGATTGGCACCGCGAAGGTTGCCGCTTTAGTAGGGGAAGTTCTGCCCGACGGTATGGTCAATATCATTGGCGTGGGCAGTTGCCCGTCACGTGGTATGGATAAAGGTGGGGTAAACGATCTTGAATCGGTGGTGAAATGCGTCCAGCGCGCCATCGATCAGGCTGAATTGATGGCAGATTGCCAGATTTCTTCTGTCTATCTTGCCCTTTCTGGTAAGCACATTAGCTGCCAGAACGAAATCGGTATGGTGCCGATTTCCGAAGAGGAAGTGACGCAGGAAGACGTTGAAAACGTTGTGCATACGGCGAAGTCCGTGCGTGTTCGCGATGAGCATCGCGTATTGCACGTGATCCCGCAGGAATATGCGATTGACTACCAGGAAGGGATCAAAAACCCGGTTGGTCTGTCAGGCGTTCGTATGCAGGCAAAAGTGCACCTGATCACATGTCACAACGATATGGCGAAGAACATTGTAAAAGCCGTTGAACGTTGTGGCCTGAAAGTTGACCAACTTATTTTCGCCGGTCTGGCGGCAAGTTATTCCGTACTGACCGAAGATGAACGTGAACTGGGTGTCTGTGTGGTCGATATTGGTGGTGGTACAATGGACATGGCCGTGTATACCGGCGGTGCGCTGCGCCACACCAAAGTGATCCCGTACGCAGGGAACGTCGTGACCAGCGATATTGCTTACGCTTTTGGTACGCCACCGAGCGATGCAGAAGCGATTAAAGTGCGCCACGGCTGTGCGCTGGGTTCTATCGTTGGCAAAGATGAGAGCGTTGAAGTGCCAAGCGTCGGTGGTCGTCCACCGCGCAGCCTGCAGCGCCAGACGTTGGCTGAGGTGATCGAGCCGCGCTATACCGAGCTGCTCAACCTGGTCAACGAAGAAATTTTACAGTTACAGGAACAGCTTCGTCAGCAGGGTGTTAAACATCATCTTGCGGCGGGGATTGTATTAACCGGCGGTGCAGCGCAAATTGAAGGTCTTGCGGCCTGTGCGCAGCGCGTCTTCCATACGCAGGTACGTATTGGGGCGCCGCTGAATATTACCGGTTTAACGGATTATGCTCAGGAGCCGTATTATTCAACGGCTGTGGGCCTGCTCCACTACGGGAAGGAATCTCATCTCAGTGGTGAAGCGGAAGTGGAAAAACGCGTCTCAGTGGGGTCGTGGGTCAAACGACTGAACAACTGGTTGCGAAAAGAGTTTTAATTTTTTTAAGAGACCGGAGAGAATTAGCGGTCTCGGGCGACAGGCACAACGGAGAGAGAAATTATGTTTGAACCTATGGAACTGACCAACGACGCGGTGATTAAAGTCATCGGCGTCGGTGGCGGCGGCGGTAACGCCGTAGAGCATATGGTGCGTGAACGCATTGAAGGTGTTGAATTCTTCGCGGTTAACACCGATGCGCAGGCACTGCGTAAGACGGCGGTAGGCCAGACTATCCAGATCGGCGGTGGTATCACCAAAGGGCTGGGAGCTGGGGCTAACCCGGAAGTGGGTCGCAATGCGGCTGAAGAAGATCGTGAAGCCCTGCGCGCTGCACTGGAAGGTGCGGACATGGTCTTCATCGCAGCAGGTATGGGTGGCGGTACCGGTACCGGCGCAGCACCTGTTGTGGCTGAAGTTGCTAAAGATTTAGGTATTCTGACCGTTGCTGTCGTGACCAAGCCTTTCAATTTTGAAGGCAAGAAGCGTATGGCCTTCGCGGAGCAGGGTATCACCGAGCTGTCCAAGCATGTGGACTCGCTGATCACCATCCCGAACGACAAACTGTTGAAGGTTCTGGGTCGTGGTATCTCCCTGCTTGACGCCTTCGGCGCAGCAAACGACGTGCTGAAAGGCGCGGTTCAGGGTATCGCTGAACTGATTACCCGTCCTGGCCTGATGAACGTTGACTTTGCAGACGTTCGCACCGTGATGTCTGAAATGGGCTACGCGATGATGGGCTCTGGCGTGGCGAGCGGCGAAGACCGTGCAGAAGAAGCGGCTGAAATGGCTATCTCTTCTCCACTGCTGGAAGATATCGACCTGTCTGGTGCGCGCGGCGTGCTGGTCAACATTACCGCTGGCTTTGACCTGCGTCTGGATGAGTTCGAAACCGTGGGTAACACCATCCGTGCGTTCGCCTCTGACAACGCTACCGTGGTAATCGGTACTTCACTTGACCCTGAAATGAACGACGAGCTGCGTGTTACCGTTGTGGCAACCGGTATCGGTATGGACAAGCGTCCTGAGATCACCTTAGTGACCAACAAGCAGACTCAGCAACCGGTAATGGATCGTTACCAGCAGCACGGTATGTCTCCGCTGACTCAGGAGCAGAAACCGGCCGCGAAAGTGGTGAACGACCCAACGCCGCAAACGGCGAAAGAGCCCGATTATCTGGATATCCCGGCGTTCCTGCGTAAGCAAGCTGATTAAGAATTGGCTGGAATTAGGGGATTTGCGCTCTTTGTGCTAAACTGGCCCACCGTTAGTGATATACACTCTAGGTTGGATAGTTAATTTGGCGAGATTATACGATGATCAAACAAAGGACACTTAAACGTATCGTTCAGGCGACGGGTGTCGGTTTACATACCGGCAAGAAAGTCACGCTGACGTTACGCCCTGCGCCGGCCAATACCGGGGTCATCTATCGTCGCACCGACTTGAATCCACCGGTAGATTTTCCGGCCGATGCCAAATCTGTGCGTGATACTATGCTCTGTACTTGTCTGGTGAACGAGCATGACGTGCGGATTTCTACCGTAGAGCACCTGAACGCCGCCCTGGCGGGTCTGGGTATCGACAACATTATTGTTGAAGTCGACGCGCCAGAAATTCCGATTATGGATGGCAGTGCTGCACCGTTCGTCTATCTGTTGCTGGATGCCGGCATCGAAGAACTGAACTGCGCGAAGAAATTTGTTCGCATCAAAGAGACCGTTCGCGTCGAAGATGGCGACAAGTGGGCTGAATTCAAACCGTACAATGGTTTCTCGTTGGACTTTACCATCGACTTTAACCATCCGGCGATTGATTCCAGCACCCAGCGCTATGCGATGAACTTCTCTGCTGATGCGTTTATGCGCCAGATCAGCCGAGCCCGTACGTTTGGCTTCATGCGTGATATCGAATATCTGCAGTCCCGCGGCCTGTGCCTGGGCGGCAGCTTCGATTGTGCCATCGTTGTTGACGATTATCGCGTACTGAACGAAGACGGCCTGCGTTTCGAAGATGAATTCGTTCGTCACAAAATGCTGGACGCTATCGGCGACCTGTTCATGTGTGGACACAACATCATTGGTGCATTTACCGCGTTCAAATCCGGTCATGCGCTGAACAACAAATTGTTGCAGGCCGTCCTGGCAAAACAGGAAGCCTGGGAATATGTGACCTTCGAAGACGAAGCAGAACTGCCGTTGGCTTTCAAAGCGCCAAGCATGGTTCTGGCGTAACGGTTCACGCCGTTTCGTAAAAAATCGACTGGTTAACCTGGTACTCTCTCCGGCCAGGAAGACCAGTCGTTTTTGTTTTTACCCTTCTTTGTTTGCCCCTGCGTTATTTCTAGTCTGTCTTGCGCAGAAAGTGTGTGCGTTAGCTGCATTCTTGACCGTTTTTCCCCGCGGCGGCGCCTCATTCCTGCTGATGTGTATTGGCTTTAGTGGTAATATCTGGGCGCTTAAAAAAATAACTGAAGATAGCCTGTAACAGGCTGGCTTATGTGGTGGAGCAAGTGAGCGGAATACTGACGCGCTGGCGACAATTTGGCAGACGTTACTTCTGGCCGCATCTCTTATTAGGGATGGTCGCGGCGAGTTTCGGCTTGCCTGCGCTCAGCAACGGTGCCGAAGCGGCGACGCCGACGAAGACCTCTACCAGCAAACACGATCTCAATACGCGGGTTAACTTTACAAATCTCGCCTGGCTTGAAGCCAGTCGCCGCCCGAATTTCTCCGTTGATTACTGGCACCAGCACGCTATCCGCACGGTTATCCGCCATCTCTCCTTCGCGATGGCGCCGCAGGCAATGCCTGTTGCGGAAGAGGCGCTGCCGGTGCAGGCGCAGCATCTTGCCCTGCTGGACACGCTCAACGCGCTGCTCACGCAGGACAGCCAGCCGCCGGTCATGGTTCGCCAGACGGCGCAACGCGCGCTCGTTCCTCCTGTTTCATTCTCTGTTTCAACCTGGATTAGCCAGGTTCACGGCATTCGCGCCGGGCCTCAACGCCTCAGCTAAATTAACTTTTTCAATACCTTAATTTATCTGCCCATGATGGGGCGTTTGAGAATTTATTATGCTAATCAAATTATTAACTAAAGTTTTTGGTAGTCGTAACGATCGTACCCTGCGCCGTATTCGCAAAGCTGTTGCCATCATCAACGGTATGGAACCGGCGATGGAGAAGCTCTCTGATGATGAGCTGAAAGCGAAAACGGCGGAATTCCGTGCGCGTCTGGAAAAAGGTGAAACCTTAGAAAGCCTGATCCCGGAAGCATTTGCGGTCGTGCGTGAAGCAAGTAAGCGCGTGTTCGGCATGCGTCACTTCGACGTTCAGCTGCTGGGTGGGATGGTGCTTAACGAACGCTGCATCGCGGAAATGCGTACCGGTGAAGGTAAAACCCTGACCGCAACGCTGCCGGCTTACCTGAATGCGTTGACCGGTAAAGGCGTTCACGTCGTTACCGTCAACGACTATCTGGCGCAGCGTGACGCCGAAAACAACCGTCCACTGTTCGAATTCCTCGGCATGACCGTCGGCATCAACATGTCTGGCCTGCCTGCACCAGCCAAGCGTGAAGCGTATAACGCGGACATTACCTACGGTACCAACAACGAATACGGCTTCGACTACCTGCGTGACAACATGGCGTTCAGCCCTGAAGAGCGCGTCCAGCGTAAGCTGCACTACGCGCTGGTGGATGAGGTGGACTCCATCCTGATCGATGAAGCGCGTACTCCGCTTATCATCTCCGGCCCGGCTGAAGACAGCTCCGAGATGTACCGTAAGGTCGACAAAATCATTCCACACCTGCTGCGCCAGGAGAAAGAAGACTCGGATACCTTCCAGGGTGAAGGTCACTTCTCCGTGGATGAAAAAGCGCGCCAGGTGAACCTGACCGAGCGTGGTCTGGTGAAAATCGAAGAGCTGCTGGTGGCTGAAGGCATTATGGAAGAGGGCGAGTCTCTGTACTCTCCGAGCAACATCATGCTGATGCACCATGTGACCGCCGCGCTGCGTGCCCACGCGCTGTTCACCCGCGACGTCGACTACATCGTAAAAGACGGCGAAGTGATCATTGTCGATGAGCACACCGGTCGTACCATGCAGGGACGTCGCTGGTCTGACGGTCTGCACCAGGCTGTAGAAGCCAAAGAAGGCGTGGATATTCAAAACGAAAACCAGACGCTGGCGTCTATCACCTTCCAGAACTACTTCCGTCTGTACGAGAAGCTGGCGGGCATGACCGGTACAGCCGATACCGAAGCGTTTGAATTCAGCTCTATCTACAAGCTGGATACCGTGGTCGTTCCAACCAACCGTCCGATGATCCGTAAGGATATGCCAGACCTGGTGTACATGACCGAAGCGGAAAAAATTCAGGCGATCATCGAAGACATTCGCGAGCGTACTGCTAAAGGCCAGCCGGTTCTGGTGGGGACCATCTCCATTGAAAAATCCGAAGTGGTTTCTCACGAGCTGACGAAAGCGGGCATCAAGCACAACGTACTGAACGCCAAATTCCACGCCAAAGAAGCGGATATTGTTGCGCAGGCAGGTTATCCGGCAGCGGTAACCATCGCCACCAACATGGCGGGTCGTGGTACCGATATTATGCTGGGCGGAAGCTGGCAGGCCGAGGTGGCTGAGCTGGAAAACCCAACGCCTGAACAGATTGCTCAGATTAAGGCCGACTGGCAGGTGCGTCACGACGCGGTGCTGGCATCCGGCGGTCTGCATATCATTGGTACCGAGCGTCACGAATCGCGTCGTATCGATAACCAGCTGCGTGGCCGTGCGGGCCGTCAGGGTGATGCCGGTTCTTCCCGCTTCTACCTGTCGATGGAAGATGCGCTGATGCGTATTTTCGCCTCCGACCGCGTGTCCGGCATGATGCGTAAGCTGGGCATGAAGCCGGGCGAAGCCATTGAGCACCCGTGGGTCACCAAAGCGATCGCGAACGCACAGCGTAAAGTGGAAAGCCGCAACTTCGATATTCGTAAGCAGCTGCTGGAATACGATGACGTGGCTAACGATCAGCGTCGTGCGATCTACACCCAGCGTAACGAACTGCTGGACGTGTCCGACGTGAGCGAAACCATCAACAGCATCCGCGAAGATGTGTTTAAAGCCACGATTGATGCGCACATTCCGCCGCAGTCTCTGGAAGAGATGTGGGACATCGAAGGCCTGCAGGAACGTCTGAAAAACGACTTTGACCTCGATCTGCCTATCAAAGAGTGGCTGGATAAAGAGCCTGAGCTGCACGAAGAGACCCTGCGCGAGCGTATCTACGAAACCGCGCTGGACGTCTACAAGCGCAAGGAAGAAGTGGTTGGCGCTGAAATGATGCGTCACTTCGAAAAAGGCGTGATGCTGCAGACGCTGGATTCCCTGTGGAAAGAGCACCTGGCGGCGATGGACTACCTGCGTCAGGGTATCCACCTGCGTGGCTATGCGCAGAAAGATCCGAAGCAGGAATACAAGCGTGAGTCCTTCTCCATGTTTGCCTCTATGCTTGAGTCGCTGAAGTATGAAGTCATCAGCACCCTGAGCAAGGTTCAGGTGCGCATGCCGGAAGAAGTGGAAGCGATGGAGCAGCAGCGTCGTGAAGAAGCCGAGCGTCTGGCACAAATGCAACAGCTGAGCCATCAGACCGACGACAGCGAAGCCGCAGCGGCGATCGCCGCGCAAACCGGCGATCGTAAAGTGGGTCGTAACGATCCATGCCCGTGCGGTTCTGGTAAAAAGTACAAGGCGTGCCACGGCCGTCTGAGCTAAGTTCATAAAAAAACAAAAAGGCGCAGATTTCTGCGCCTTTTTTATGGAAGTGACAATATGAAAATACTGCAAATTGCCGTCGGGATTATTCGCAACCCGCAAAATCAAATCTTCATCACCCAGCGCGCTGCCGACGCCCATATGGCGAACAAGTGGGAGTTTCCAGGCGGTAAAATCGAGTCAGGTGAAACGCCGGAAGAGGCGCTGGTTCGCGAGCTTCAGGAGGAGGTGGGGATCACCCCTCTTGGCGCAACGCTGTTTGATAAGCTTGAATACCAGTTTCCGGACAGACACATCACGCTGTGGTTCTGGCTGGTGGAAAACTGGGAAGGTGAACCCTGGGGGAAAGAGGGGCAGCCGGGTAACTGGGTGGAGCTTCAGGCAAGTGATGCCGAAAAATTCCCGCCAGCTAATGTACCTGTGATCCTGCGGTTAGTCGAACAACCGAAGGCCTGCTAAGCGACGCGCCAGCAGGCTTTACAGATTACTGCTGGCTTTCACTCCAGTCATCGCTGTCCGAAAGATCGCCTTTACTCGGAATGCGTTTTTCTTCCGCCGCCCATTCGCCCAGGTCAATAAGCTGGCAGCGTTTGCAGCAGAATGGGCGGAATGGACTCACTTCGCCCCAGACAACGGTTTTGCCACAGGTCGGGCAGTTTACGGTGGTGACATCAGACATCGGCACTCCTTAACAACAGGCCAGTTCAAAATCGAGGCGTTCCGGCACGGTGCCATTTTCGCTGTCCAGCGGCATAAAGCGAATCGCAAAGCGGCTCTTATGCCCGGAAATTTGCGGATAAAGCTGTTCGCCAAGCGATAAATTCAGGCGCAGAAGATCGGCATCATCACCGTTGTCCTGGTAGAAACCGTTCAGGCTGGTTTGCTTGCGGAACGGCGCTGAGTTACGGATCAGATCGAGGATCAGCGACAGCGTCTGGTGCATCGGCTCCAGGCTTGCCAGCCAGCTGTTCACCTGCGCGTCACGCTGCGCTTGTGGCATATGGAGCCACATATGCAGCGTCGGCAGGTCGAAGCTGCAGCAACCGCCAGGGATGCTCAGGCGCTGGCGCACCAGGCCAATCAGGCGGTCCTCACGCAAAAACTGCCCGACGCGCGGTGCGGCCATCAGGATGCTGCTGCTGGTTTTAAGCTGCTGACGAAGGGAATCGATACGGCTTACATCCACCCCCGGAACCTCAGCCCATGCCTGCAATTTACGCTGCTGGCGCTCCAGCTCTTTAAGCAATTCTGTGCGGACATCGCCGCGTTCAATCACATCCAGCAGATCGCCTACATTGCGGAAGAAGTGCAACGCCGTAGCGTGATCGTTAACCGGCAGATGTTGTGAAAGCTGCTGAATGAGGAATTCGATGCGCAGCCAGGTACGCATTTTTTCGTTGAGCGGATGCTCAAAAAGGATGTGAGTCGACATTATGGTTTTTCCTGTGCAACGGCCTGCCCGGCTAACGTCAGATACTGCGCGTGCAGACGGGCAACATCCGATGCAATAGCATCTGGTGCGCCGTTATTATCAATAACATCATCCGCCACGGCAAGGCGCTGAGCGCGCTTGGCCTGAGCGGCGAGAATATGTTCAGCATGCTCGCGCGAGACATGGTCTCGCATCATGGTTCTCTGGATTTGCGTCTCGGGTGCGACATCAATCACCAGTACCCGATCGGCTTTCTGATGCAGCTGATTTTCCACCAGCAGCGGAACCACCCACAAGACATAGGGCGAGCGGGCTTCGGCTATCTGACGCTGTGTTTCCTGGTGGATAATGGGATGGAGCAGGGCATTAAGCCAGGCTTTTTCCGCTGAATCGGAAAAAATGCATTCGCGAAGCTGACGGCGATTTAGCGTGCCATCGGCATTGATGATTGCCTGGCCAAAATGTTCTGCGATGGCCTTAAGCGCGGGTGTATTGGGCTCTACCACCTGGCGGGCAATAATATCGGCATCGATAATCGTGATACCCAAACGAGAAAACGCGTCTGCAACGGTACTTTTGCCACTACCGATGCCACCGGTTAATGCAACGATATACCCCATTAAATCAAATCCTGGGAATTATTCATTATTAAAATCAGTTGATTAAAACTCTCAGGTGCGCCAGCAACTGTTTAGCCCTGTTTACCGGCTTTTTACCAGGTAAATTTATAGGATTGTAGCGTAAAAAAAGAGAATTTCGCAGTCTTGCGGAGCAGGTATTAGTGCGTATGATAGCGTCACTGGAGTTGTGCTTTTAACATATTTGCCTCTAACCCCAGGAATCCGCACATGCGTATCGAAGAAGATCTGAAGTTAGGTTTCAAAGACGTTCTTATCCGCCCTAAACGCTCTACACTGAAAAGTCGCTCAGACGTTGAACTCGAACGTCAATTCACCTTTAAGCATTCCGGTCAGACCTGGTCTGGCGTGCCGATCATCGCTGCCAACATGGATACTGTGGGAACCTTTGAGATGGCAACCGCGCTGGCACAGTTCGACATCCTCACCGCCGTGCACAAACATTACAGCCCTGAAGAGTGGGATGCGTTTGTGGCGTCCGCCTCTGCTGATGTGGTGAAGCACGTGATGGTCTCCACCGGTACCTCCGATGCGGATTTCGAGAAGACCAAACAGATTCTGAAGGCTAACCCGGCGCTGAACTTCGTTTGTATTGATGTGGCGAACGGTTACTCCGAGCACTTCGTACAGTTCGTCAGCAAGGCGCGTGAGGCCTGGCCGACGAAAACCATCATCGCCGGCAACGTGGTGACCGGTGAAATGTGTGAAGAGCTGATCCTCTCCGGTGCCGATATCGTGAAAGTGGGCATCGGTCCGGGCTCCGTATGCACCACGCGCGTCAAAACCGGCGTCGGTTATCCGCAGCTCTCTGCCGTCATTGAATGTGCCGATGCGGCGCACGGGCTGGGCGGCCAGATCATCAGCGACGGTGGTTGCACCATGCCGGGTGATGTCGCAAAGGCCTTCGGTGGCGGCGCGGACTTCGTGATGCTCGGCGGTATGCTGGCAGGCCATGAAGAGAGCGGCGGTACCGTAGTAGAAGAGAACGGCGAGAAATTTATGCTGTTCTACGGTATGAGCTCTGAGTCTGCGATGACCCGTCACGTCGGCGGCGTGGCAAAATACCGTGCGGCAGAAGGTAAAACCGTCAAGCTGCCTCTGCGCGGCCCGGTTGAAAACACCGCACGCGATATCCTCGGCGGCCTGCGCTCTGCCTGCACCTACGTTGGCGCCTCCCGCCTGAAAGAGCTGACAAAGCGTACGACGTTTATTCGCGTTCAGGAACAAGAAAACCGCGTATTCAACAGCCTGTAATGGCTATCGCTGGCGCATGCCCGTGCGCCAGCCCTGTTGTACTATCCCGCGCTCATTGCATCTCCCAGGTGGAATATCGGCAGGTACATTGCCACCACCAGCGTACCGATAATGACCCCCGTCACTATCAGAAGCACTGGCTCCAGAAGCGCCGCCAGATTCTCTGCACGTTGAAAGGTCTGTTCCGTATGATGGCGGGCAAGGTTTGCCAGCATGATATCCAGCGCACCTGACATTTCACCGGTTCGTAAAAGCTGAACACAGAGCGGGGTAAAGATTGCCGCTCTTTGAAAGGATGACCAGACGGGGAGGCCTTTTTCAATGTCCTCCCGCACGCCGCGCAGTATTCCCTGCCAGTACTGACTTTCAACGGTCTCCTCGGCACTCTCCAGGCCCTGTAAAAAGGGGATACCCGCCTGTTGCGTGAGTGACAGCACGGTAAAGACGTGTCCCAGCTTTTGACCTTTTGCCAGTGCGCCCATCACGGGCGTATGCAGCAGGATACACTGCCAGCGAGGATTCTGCCGCAGAGCCCAGGCGACGGCTAAAGGGGCCAATAGCAGGGTGAACAACGCAAGGGCATATGACTGCATAAAGGCGGCCATCCCCATAACCATCTGTGTCAGCACGGGAAGCGGGGTATTAAACGTTTTGTAGATCGCGGCAAACTCGGGCAGGACCAGAGTAACCATCGCCAGCACGACGAGCACAGCCAGCGTCAGGACGATCGCCGGGTAGCGCAGCGCCTTTTTCACTTTCGCACTGAGCTGCTGCTGCGCTTTTTGTTGCTGCGCGAGCTGACGACAGCACACCTCCAGCTTCCCCGTCAGCTCTCCGGTTTTCACCATCGAGACATGCAGCGGGCTAAAAACGGCTGGCCACTTTTTTAGCGACTCAGAAAACGGGCATCCTTCACTGAGCTCATCGGCAATGCTTTGCAGCAGCGCCTGCCACGGTTTTGACGGATGTTGCTCTGCCAGCATTTGCAGGCTGTGGGACAGCGTCAGCCCAGCCTGCAGAAGCGTGGCGAGCTGATGAAACATCTCGTCGCAGTGATGTGGCCGCCAGCGGTTTCGCTGGGCGCATCGGGTCAGCGTCAGAGGATGAAGGTCGTTACGCATCAGCCGGGTGAAGGCCGCATTGCGGTCTGTGGCCCAGAGTGTCCCGCTTCGGGGTTCTCCATCTTTGGTGAGCGCACGCCAGCGCCAGAGCTGATTAGCCGCCATTGGGCATTCCCAGGACGCGCAACAACTCTTCAATCGTGGTTAGCCCTTGTTCGACGGCCCTGCAGCCGTGTTCAAAAAGAGAAACCATCCCCGCCTGCCGGGCGCTCGCCTCTATGACGTCAGTTCCCGCCCCGCTGGCAATGGCCTGCCGGAGGGCATTGTCGATGGCAAGTACTTCAAAAATGGCCACGCGGCCATAAAAGCCGTGATAACAGCGATCGCAGCCGGTGGGCTGCCAGCGTGGAAGCGGCCTGGGCCATACTGAGCGAGGTAGTTGAGCCTGATCGCGGGTTTCCCGGCGACAATGTGGGCACAAACGCCGGACCAGTCGCTGGGCAATCACCATCGTCAGCGCGGAAGAAATCATCCAGCGCGCGACGCCCATCTGCTCCAGGCGAATGAGCGTTTCCGTCGTCGAGTTGGTGTGCAGGGTCGACAGCACCAGATGCCCGGTCTGGGCAGCATTAATGGCAATCCCGGCCGTTTCTCCGTCACGGATTTCGCCGACCATAATGATGTCGGGATCCTGACGTAGCAGTGCGCGCAGCACGTTCTGGAAGGTTAAACCCGCCCGGGGATTAATCTGCGTCTGGTTTAATCCGGCAAGGGGGATCTCAATAGGATCTTCCACGCTGCAGATGTTGACGTCAGGGGTGTTACGCGACTGCAAAGCGCTGTACAGCGTCACGGTTTTGCCGCTGCCGGTAGGGCCGGTGACCAGAATCAGCCCCTGCGGCTGGTGGAGAACCGCATTAAAACAGGCCAACTGTTCAGCATCCATGCCAAGCGCTTTCGGCTCAAGGGCCTGCGGAACCTGATGCAGGAGGCGCAGCACAATTTTTTCGCCGCCGCTGCAGGGAAGCGTCGCGATCCGAAACGAGACCGGCTCATTGGCCAGTTCAATCGTAAACTGGCCGTCCTGAGGCAGTCGGCGTTCCGCAATATCCAGGTTACCCAGCACTTTTAAACGTGCGCTTAACAGGTTAGCCAGTTCAGCGGCAAGCGGAGGCTGCGGACAAAGTACGCCGTCGATACGTAAACGAATCTGGCACGCGTGCTCCATCGGTTCGATATGAATATCAGAGGCGCGCTGGTTGATTGCCTGCTGCAGCGTGTGGTTAAGGACATCTACCGTGGAGTGTGTTTGCGAAACGCCGGGCAGATGCGATTGAGACGTTAGCTGCCGGTGTTTTTCCATGCGCTCCGCACTCCAGCACTCAATGTCAATCCGTTTCTGGGTCGCGAAACGCAGCGCCTCCATGAGTTCGGGCGCGGGCTTTCCCACGACGGCAATGTTGATCCTCTCACTGTCGCTGGATAGCAGCAGTGCGTGATGGCGAAGACAAAGCGCCACGAGTTGATCGGTATTCATTCTCCGCTCCTCAGTTATTGTTGAAGCGGAAAACGTCTTCGCAGGCCTGCTTCAGAGCGCTATCAGCACTGATGTTGCAGACGCGCGTCCAGCCCGTCATCCCGTTGCCGTTGTTCCACTGCGGCGTCATGACCACTTCCAGCCCGTTAAGACTTTCCTGTCCTGCTAAGGTCACGATCCCTTTCGCTACGCTCATTCCGGAAACGTAGCGTGTCGTGGTGGGGGAAGGGATGCCGTTGCTGTTGGCATCGCAGCTCTCCACACCACCGTGATCCAGCGCGCAAAGTTCAATGGCGGTGCGGTAGGGAACGAAGGTTTGCAGCATATCGGTCAGCGCCGCTTTGCGCAGGTAGTTCTGATAGGCAGGTATGCCGATGGCGCTCAGAATCGCAATAATGCCGATGACCACCATCAGCTCAATAAGAGTGAATCCGTGTTGTCTGTTCATATCTGCTCCTTACGTTAAGTGGCGCTACTCTGTCAGCGCAAAAGGGCAGAAACGAGGGGCAAAAAAGGGAACGGGAAAGCGCGTTCAGAGAATTAATGCGGTGTTGCAGGAAAGAACAGCGGATTTGCGAGCGGGGCTGAAATTCCCCTCTCCAGGCGGAGAGGGGAGGAATCACTATTTAAAACGCATCGAGAGGTCGAGGGCGCGAACGTGCTTGGTCAGCGCGCCGACGGAGATGTAATCCACGCCGGTTTCGGCGAATTCACGGATCGTTTCGAAGGTGACGTTTCCGGAGACTTCGAGTTGGGCCCGGCCATTGGTCAGTTTTACCGCCTCACGCATCTGCTCGGTTTCGAAGTTATCGAGCATGATGATATCGGCCCCGGCCTTAATCGCCTGCTCCAGCTCGTCCAGGTTTTCCACTTCTACTTCAACCGGCACATCCGGATGCAGCCAGAAGGCCTTCTCCACCGCCTGACGTACGGAACCCGATGCAATAATGTGGTTCTCTTTAATCAGAAAAGCGTCGGACAGGCCCAGACGATGGTTTGCGCCGCCGCCGCAGAGCACCGCGTACTTCAGCGCCGTGCGCAGGCCCGGCAGCGTTTTGCGGGTATCCAGCAGCTGGGTTCGGGTGCCGGCCAGCAGGTCAACGTAACGACGCACTTCGCTGGCGACGCCAGAGAGCGTTTGTACAAAATTGAGCGCGGTACGTTCGCCGGTCAGCAAGACGCGGGAAGGGCCGTCCAGCTCGAACAGCGGCTGATTTGGCGTGACGCTATCGCCGTCCTCTACGTGCCATGTTACCTGCACATCATCGCCCGCCAGCTGGGTAAAGACCTCTTCAACCCAGCGCTTACCGCAAAAAACCCCTTCTTCGCGGGTGATAATGACCGCGTGGGAGCGCGTCTCTTTCGGCAACAATTGTGCGGTAATATCTTTATCGGCATTGACGTCACCGCCCAGATCTTCTTTCAAAGCATGGGCAACGCTTGCCGGAATATCCATATTAATACGTTCCAGAAGCGCTTCACGTCGGTGGTCGGGGTTGTAGCGGCGAGGCGGCATGATAAAACTCCAAATTGGTAACGAATCAAAATATTGAAACATGCTACTCTGAACCGAGTAACAGCACCATACATAAGGAGTTCCAGCATGTTGTTAGAAAACGGATGGCTGGTGGATGCGCGGCATGTGCCTTCGCCGCACCACGACTGCCGCCCGGAGGATGAAAAGCCCACACTGCTGGTGGTTCATAATATTAGTCTCCCGCCGGGGGAATTTGGCGGCCCGTGGATCGATGCGTTATTCACGGGAACGATAGATCCCGATGCCCATCCTTTCTTTGCTGAGATTGCGCATCTACGCGTGTCGGCTCATTGCCTGATTCGTCGCGATGGTGAAGTGGTTCAGTATGTTCCCTTTGATAAGCGCGCCTGGCATGCCGGGGTGTCGATGTATCACGGGCGCGAACGGTGCAACGATTTTTCTATCGGGATCGAACTGGAAGGCACGGATACCACGCCCTACACCGATTCACAGTATCAACAGCTAGCGGCTCTGACCCGCACGCTTATCGGACTTTACCCGGCCATCGCCGACAATATTACCGGGCACAGCGATATCGCTCCGGCGAGAAAAACCGATCCCGGCCCGGCATTTGACTGGCCGCGGTTCCGCACCATGCTCACCGCGTCGTCAGAATAAGGAGATACCATGACGTTGTTTACCATGCTGCTGGTTATCATCGCTGAACGCCTGTTCAAGCTCGGTGAGCACTGGCATCTGGATCACCGGCTGGAGGTGTTATTCCGCCGTATCAAGCACTTTTCCATGCTGCGCACGCTGCTGATGATGGCGGGTGTGATGGTGATTACGTTCCTGCTGCTGCGCTCGCTGTATGGACTCTTTTTCAACGTGCCGCTGCTGGTGGTGTGGATCCTGCTCGGCGTGCTGTGCATTGGTGCGGGCAAGGTGCGTTTGCACTATCACGCGTACCTGAAAGCCGCCTCCCGTGACGATGCCCATGCGCGCAATGCCATGGCGAGCGAGCTGACGATGATCCACGGCGTGCCGCCGGACTGCGACGAGCGCGAGTTCCTGCGCGAACTGCAGAACGCGCTGCTGTGGATTAACTTCCGTTACTACCTGGCGCCGCTGTTCTGGTTTGTGGTGGGCGGTCCATGGGGACCGGTCTTGCTGATGGGGTATGCGTTCCTGCGCGCCTGGCAGACCTGGCTTGCCCGTTATCTGACGCCGCACGAGCGTTTGCTGTCCGGCATTGATGCCATCCTGCACGTGGTTGACTGGCTTCCGGTGCGTCTGGTGGGCGTGGTGTACGCGTTAATTGGCCACGGTGAAAAAGTGCTGCCCGCGTGGTTCGCCTCGCTTGCCGACCGCCATACGTCGCAGTATCAGGTGTTAACGCGTCTGGCGCAGTTCTCGCTGGCGCGCGAGCCGCATACCGACAAGATTGAAACGCCGAAAGCCGCTGTCTCCATGGCGAAGAAAACGTCGTTCGTGGTGGTTGTGGTCGTGGCGTTGCTGACTATCTACGGCACGCTGGTGTAAGCCAGCGCGCCGCAAAGACTAAAGCGTATCCGCGGGCGGGATGCCGAAATAAGGCATCCCGTTTTCGTCCCAGCGGACAAGCTTCAGCCGGGTGTGGCGGTTCGGATCGTACAGCGGGTCGCCCTCAATTTCGGTGTAATTACGCGCGTGATACACCAGCACATCTTCCACTTCCGGGGTTTGCGTAAAGCTGTTGTGTCCCGGGCCGTACTGGCGATTTTCGTAGCTGGTGGCGAATACGGGGCGCGGGGATTTGTGCCAGTTCAATGGGTTTTGCGGATCGGCATTCAGGTCTATCCACAGCAGCCCCATGCAGTAGTTCTCGTCGGTGGCGCTGGCGGAATAGCTGATAAACAGTTTGTTGCCATGGAACAGCACCGCCGGGCCTTCGTTGACCCAAAACCCGCGACACTCCCAGTCATACTCCGGCTTGCTGAGCATCACCGGCTCGCCTTTCAGCGTCCACGGGTTCGCCATTTCACACAGATAAAGGTTGGAGTTCCCGGTGATATCCGGTGCCTTTTGCGCCCACAGATACCAGCGTTTTCCCTGATGCACAAAGGTGGTGGCGTCCAGGGCGAAGGTGTCGAACGGGGTTTTGATCTGGCCTTTTTCTACCCACCTGCCGGTGAGCGGATCGTCGTCGGTACATTCAATGGCAAACATGCGGTGCTGGAACATCCCGAGCGCGTCGAGCGCCTGGGTGTGCGTCGCGGCAAAATAGATGTACCACTTTCCGTCAATGTGGTGCAGTTCCGGTGCCCAAATCAGCTGGCTCATTGGTCCGGCGTCGGGTTTACGCCAGACCACCACCTCTGCGGCATGACGTAAGCCTTCCAGCGAGTCCGCGCGGCGGATCGCCAGCCTGTCGTACTGCGGCACGGAGGCGATAAAGTAATATTGCCCATCGTGGCGCAGGATATACGGGTCGGCGCGTTGTTCAATAAACGGGTTTGGCCAGGTTTGCATTCGGCTTTCCTTATTTAGTCTCAGCGGCTTTCAGTTCCTGATAATCGTTCAGCTCGTGGTAGTTGTTGCGGCGTTTTTCCAGATCGAGCTGGATCTGCTTCATGGTTTCACGATCCACCTTCAGCAGGCGCACCACGCCCGCGGTAATCAAATAACCCACCCCCGGGATAACGGTAAACAGCAGCACAATCCCGTTGATGGCGTCTGCGCTTTGCGCTTTCGCCCCCGCGTCGTAGCCGTACCAGGAGAGCAGAAAACCGACCATCGCCCCGGCAATCGCCAGCCCCAGCTTGAGGAAGAAGATGTTGCCCGAGAAGCTGATGCCGGTGATGCGCTTCCCGGTTTTCCACTCGCCGTAGTCGTCCACGTCGGCCATCAGCGACCAGTGCAGCGGAGACGGGATCTGGTGCAGGATGTTCAGCAGGACGTAGAGCACCACGATGGTGACGGTCGCTTTCGGGTCGAAGAAATAAAAGGCGCAGGAGAAAATCGCCAGCACGATGTTGGTCCAGAAGAAGACCTTCAGCTTGCACCAGCGGTCGGTCAGCACTTTTGCCAGCACGCTGCCGAGCATCATGCCGACAACGCCCAGGCTGATAAACAGCGTGGCGAAGTGGGTGCTCTGGCCCATGACCCAGGTGACGTAATACATGGTGGCCGCCATGCGGATAAAGCCGGGGCAGACGTTGCAGAGCGTCAGGAGCAGAATGCGCACCCACTGGTCGTTCTTCCACACGTCTTTCAGATCGTTTTTCAGCTCATCGTTGGTCTGCACCGCCGGGCGCACGCGCTCGCGCACGGTGGCGAAGCAGAACAGGAACATACAGGTGCCAATCAGCGCCAGCACGGTCATGGCCATCTGGTAGCCTTTGGCTTTGTTGTCCCCGCCAAACCAGTCTGCCATGGGCAGCAGCGTTAATGAGAGCAGCAGCGTGGCGATGCCGACCAGCACGAAGCGATACGACTGGCAGGCGACGCGCTCTTTAGGATCGTTAGTGATCACTCCGCCCAGCGAGCAGTAGGGGATGTTGATGGCGGTGTAGGTGAGCGACAGCAGGAAATAGGTGACAAAGGCATAGATAACTTTGCTGTTATAGCTCCACTCTGGCGTGGTGAACATCAGGATGCTGAACAGCGCGTACGGGAAAGCGATCCACAGCAGCCATGGACGAAAGCGGCCATATTTGCTGCGGGTGCGGTCGGCAATCGCGCCCATGATCGGGTCCGTTACGGCGTCAATCACGCGGACGGACAGCAGCAGCACGCCGACCAGCGCAGGGGCCAGACCAAAAATATCCGTATAAAAATAGTTAACAAACAGCATGATGGCGCCGAAGATAATGTTGCATCCGGCGTCGCCCATCCCATAGCCGATCTTTTCTTTTACTGACAGTGTGTTGTTATCCATCGACAGCTCTCCGGTTTACGGTATGGAGAGAATTATTCGCTGGCGAAGGGATATATGCGTTGCAGTATCAGGGCGGTGATATGGATAAATGCGCTGTGGGCGTGAAAGTGTGAAGGAGGTAACAACGCGCGGCACCCGCAAAAGCAGGCACCGCGGTGGGAGGCTTAGTGCGCCTTCATGGCATTACGGCTTTTCTGACTGAAGAGATAGCCAACGCCGAGTACTGCAATCCAGACCGGGATCAGGTAGACGGAAATCGCCATACCTGGGGTGATCAGCATGATCACCAGCACGGCCGCCATGAACAGCAGGCAGATCCAGTTACCCAGAGGATAGAGCAGGGCAGGGAAGCGCGTGGTGACGCCCTGCTGCTGCTTCGCGCGGCGGAACTTCATGTGCGCCAGGCTGATCATCGCCCAGTTGATGACCAGCGCAGAGACCACCAGCGCCATCAGCAGGCCAAACGCCGATTCCGGTGCCATGTAGTTAATGAGCACGCACAGGGCGGTCACGATGGCGGAAACAATGATGGTATTCACCGGCACGCCACGTTTATCAACGTTAAGCAGCATCTTCGGCGCGTTACCCTGCTGGGCCAGGCCGAACAGCATGCGGCTGTTGCAGTATACGCAGCTGTTGTAAACGGAGAGCGCTGCGGTCAGCACCACGATGTTCAGCGCGTTGGCGACAAAGGTATCGCCCAGCTCGTGGAAGATCAGCACAAACGGGCTGGTGTCAGCAGTCACGCGCGTCCACGGCAGCAGCGAGAGCAGCACCGCCAGTGAGCCCACATAGAAGATCAGGATGCGGTAGATAACCTGATTTGTGGCTTTCGGGATGCTCTGCTCCGGGTTGTCGGCTTCAGCAGCGGTGATGCCCACCAGCTCCAGGCCGCCGAAGGAGAACATAATGATCGCCATCATCATCACCAGGCCGGTCATGCCGTGAGGCAGGAAGCCACCCTGTTCCCAGAGGTTGCGCACCGTGGCCTGCGGGCCGCCGTTGCCGCTGAACAGCAGCCAGCCGCCGAAGATAATCATCGCCACCACGGCAATGACCTTGATGATGGCAAACCAGAACTCCATCTCCCCGAACACTTTAACGTTGGTCAGGTTAATGGCGTTGATAATGACGAAGAAGGCTGCAGCAGAAGCCCAGGTTGGGATTTCGGGATACCAGAACTGAATGTATTTCCCGACGGCGGTCAGTTCGGCCATGGCAACCAGAACGTACAGCACCCAGTAGTTCCAGCCCGAGGCGAAACCGGCAAAGCTGCCCCAGTATTTATAGGCAAAGTGGCTGAAGGAGCCCGCGACCGGCTCTTCCACGACCATTTCGCCCAGCTGGCGCATGATCAGAAAAGCAATGAAACCCGCAATCGCGTAACCCAAAATAATGCCCGGACCGGCAGACTGGATAACGGATGCGCTGCCCAGAAACAGGCCGGTACCAATCGCACCGCCCAGTGCGATGAGCTGAATATGGCGGTTTTTAAGCCCGCGCTTTAGCTGATCGCCGTGCTGTTGAGCTTCCATTTGAAACCTCGTGTGTGGTTGTTATGTTCACGCTGAGCGTGTGTAATTATGAAAATCCATATTCTGTATTTATTTCTTTACGGTTAACGAGACCGAAAAAAGCGGAGATGACTTCCGTAAGCGCCAGAATAGTGGTAAGTGCCTGCGAATGCACCTGCTTTATGAAGGGGTGATGACGACTTGAATAAAAAGAAAGCATTTGTAAATCGGCCCGCTCGTTGTTCCTCACCCAACCTATAGAATAGAAATGCGCCTTAAGTGGGCGAATTTTCATTATTTGCCTTGTTGAATCGCTTCAGATTGCAAAAACCCTCGTTTCATTATGGTTAAAACTCCCTCTTTGGGGGTAATCAACTCATTTTTGCAAAGTTACATTTCTGAAACGTTATTTCTGTAAGGTTGTTAAAATGTGCAGGGTTTACTGATTTCAATCAAAACCAATATGGACAGAAGGTGAATACTTTGTTACTTTAGCGATACGAAATAGAAATTGGTAAGACCAATTGACTCCGGGCAAAAAGGCGTAAGACAGGGAATATGGCCTACAGCAAAATTCGCCAACCAAAACTATCTGATGTGATTGAGCAGCAGCTGGAGTTTTTAATCCTCGAAGGGACTCTGCGCCCGGGTGAGAAACTTCCGCCAGAACGCGAACTGGCAAAACAGTTCGACGTTTCACGTCCCTCTCTGCGTGAGGCGATTCAACGTCTCGAAGCAAAGGGCTTGCTGCTTCGTCGCCAGGGCGGCGGAACCTTTGTGCAAAACAGCCTGTGGCAGAGCTTCAGCGATCCGCTGGTAGAACTTCTCTCTGACCACCCAGAATCCCAGTTTGACCTGCTTGAGACCCGTCACGCGCTGGAAGGTATTGCGGCCTATTACGCCGCCCTTCGCAGCACTGATGAAGATCGCGTGCGTATCCGCGAGCTGCATCAGGCCATTGAACGGGCACAGCAGTCCGGCGATTTAGACGCCGAGTCCAGCGCCGTCGTCCAGTATCAAATTGCCGTCACCGAAGCGGCCCACAACGTGGTGCTCCTCCATCTGCTACGCTGCATGGAGCCGATGCTGGCCCAGAACGTTCGTCAAAATTTTGAATTGTTGTATGCCCGTCGGGACATGCTCCCACTGGTAAGCAACCATCGCACCCGAGTATTCGAGGCGATAATGGCCGGGGAACCGGAGCAGGCGCGCGAAGCGTCGCACCGCCATCTGGCTTTCATTGAGGAAATCTTGCTGGACCGCAGCCGTGAACAATCGCGTCGCGAACGTTCATTACGCCGCATACAGCAACGAAAGGATTAAGCGCCAGGTACTTTTAGAGCGCGGCAACTAAACGCAGAACCTGTCTTATTGTGTTCTTGCCCAAGAGCACAATGGGACAGGTTCCAGACAAATCAACGTATTAGATAGATAAGGAATACCCCCATGTCAGAACGTCTCCAAAATGACGTGGATCCGATCGAAACTCGCGACTGGCTACAGGCGATCGAATCGGTCATCCGTGAAGAAGGTGTTGAGCGCGCTCAGTATCTGATTGATCAGCTGCTTTCTGAAGCCCGCAAAGGCGGCGTGAAGGTTGCTTCAGGTGCAGGGGCTAGCAACTACGTAAACACGATTGCCGTTGAAGACGAACCGGAATACCCGGGCAATCTGGATCTGGAACGTCGTATCCGTTCTGCAATCCGCTGGAACGCCATCATGACCGTTCTGCGCGCATCCAAGAAAGACCTGGAACTGGGTGGCCACATGGCGTCCTTCCAGTCTTCTGCGACCGTTTACGAAGTGTGCTTCAACCACTTCTTCCGTGCAGCGAACGAGAAAGACGGCGGCGATCTGGTGTACTTCCAGGGCCACATCTCTCCGGGCATCTATGCACGTGCATTCCTGGAAGGTCGTCTGACTGAAGAGCAGATGAACAACTTCCGTCAGGAAGTTCACGGTAAAGGTCTGTCTTCTTACCCGCACCCTAAACTGATGCCTGAATTCTGGCAGTTCCCAACCGTATCAATGGGTCTGGGCCCAATCGGTGCGATCTACCAGGCGAAATTCCTGAAGTATCTGGAACACCGTGGTCTGAAAGACACCTCTGAGCAGACCGTATACGCCTTCCTGGGCGACGGCGAAATGGATGAGCCAGAATCTAAAGGCGCGATCACCATCGCGACCCGTGAGAAGCTGGACAACCTGTGCTTCATCATCAACTGTAACCTGCAGCGTCTGGATGGTCCGGTAACCGGTAACGGCAAGATCATCAACGAACTGGAAGGCATCTTCGCAGGTGCTGGCTGGAACGTGATCAAAGTCATGTGGGGTTCCCGTTGGGACGAACTGCTGCGTAAAGACACCAGCGGTAAACTGATCCAGCTGATGAACGAAACCGTTGACGGTGACTACCAGACCTTCAAATCCAAAGACGGTGCCTACGTGCGTGAGCACTTCTTCGGCAAATATCCAGAAACCGCAGCCCTGGTTGCAGACTGGACTGATGAGCAGATCTGGGCCCTGAACCGCGGTGGTCACGATCCGAAGAAAATCTACGCTGCACTGAAAAAAGCGCGTGAAACCAAAGGTAAAGCGACTGTAATCCTGGCCCACACCATCAAAGGTTACGGCATGGGTGATACCGCAGAAGGTAAAAACATCGCTCACCAGGTTAAGAAAATGAACATGGACGGCGTGCGCTATATCCGCGACCGTTTCAACGTTCCAGTGACCGATGAGCAGGTCGAAAACCTGTCTTACATCACCTTCCCGGAAGGCTCCGAAGAGCACAAGTACCTGCACGAACGTCGTCAGGCGCTGAAAGGCTACCTGCCAGCTCGTCAGCCTAACTTCACCGAGAAGCTGGAACTGCCAGCGCTGGAAGACTTCTCTCAGCTGCTGGAAGAGCAGAACAAAGAGATCTCTACCACCATCGCTTTCGTTCGTGCCCTGAACGTGATGCTGAAAAACAAGTCGATCAAAGATCGCCTGGTGCCAATCATCGCCGACGAAGCGCGTACTTTCGGTATGGAAGGTCTGTTCCGTCAGATCGGTATCTACAGCCCGAACGGCCAGCAGTACACCCCGCAGGACCGTGAGCAGGTTGCATACTACAAAGAAGACGAGAAAGGTCAGATCCTGCAGGAAGGTATCAACGAGCTGGGCGCAGGCGCATCCTGGCTGGCTGCTGCGACCTCTTACAGCACCAACAACCTGCCGATGATCCCGTTCTACATTTACTACTCCATGTTCGGGTTCCAGCGTATCGGTGACCTGTGCTGGCAGGCAGGCGACCAGCAGGCTCGCGGCTTCCTGATCGGTGGTACTTCCGGTCGTACGACCCTGAACGGTGAAGGTCTGCAGCACGAAGATGGTCACAGCCACATTCAGTCTCTGACTATCCCTAACTGTATCTCTTACGACCCGTCTTACGCGTATGAAGTGGCAGTCATCATGCATGACGGTCTGCAGCGCATGTACGGTGAAGCGCAGGAGAACATTTACTACTACATCACCACCCTGAACGAAAACTACCACATGCCGGCAATGCCAGCAGGTGCCGAGGAAGGTATCCGTAAAGGTATCTACAAACTCGAAACCATCGAAGGTAGCAAAGGTAAAGTTCAGCTGCTGGGCTCCGGTTCTATCCTGCGTCACGTTCGTGAAGCAGCGCAGATCCTGGCGAAAGACTACGGTGTCGGTTCCGACGTGTACTCTGTGACCTCCTTCACTGAACTGGCGCGTGATGGCCAGGATTGTGAGCGCTGGAACATGCTGCACCCACTGGAAACCCCACGCGTACCGTACATCGCTCAGGTGATGAACGACGCGCCAGCGGTGGCGTCTACTGACTATATGAAACTGTTCGCTGAGCAGGTTCGTACTTACGTTCCAGCTGATGATTATCGCGTTCTGGGTACTGACGGCTTCGGTCGTTCTGACAGCCGCGAAAACCTGCGTCACCACTTCGAAGTTGATGCTTCTTACGTGGTTGTAGCAGCACTGGGCGAACTGGCTAAACGTGGCGAAATCGATAAGAAAGTGGTTGCAGACGCAATTACCAAATTCAACATCGATGCAGAAAAAGTTAACCCGCGTCTGGCGTAAGAGGTAAAAGAATAATGGCTATCGAAATCAATGTACCGGACATCGGGGCTGATGAAGTTGAAATCACCGAGATCCTGGTCAAAGTAGGCGACAAAGTTGAAGCTGAACAGTCGCTGATCACCGTAGAAGGCGACAAAGCCTCTATGGAAGTCCCGTCTCCTCAGGCTGGCATCGTTAAAGAGATCAAAGTCTCTGTTGGCGATAAAACCGAGACTGGCAAACTGATCATGATTTTCGATTCCGCCGACGGTGCAGCAGCTGCTGCACCTGCGCAGGAAGAGAAGAAAGCCGCTCCGGCCGCCGCTGCTCCAGCCGCTGCCGCGAGTGCGAAAGAAGTGAACGTGCCTGACATCGGCGGTGACGAAGTTGAAGTCACTGAGATCCTGGTGAAAGTGGGCGATACCGTTGCGGCCGAGCAGTCACTGATCACCGTAGAAGGCGACAAAGCCTCTATGGAAGTGCCAGCGCCGTTCGCAGGTACCGTTAAAGAGATCAAGATCAACACCGGCGACAAAGTGTCTACCGGCTCTCTGATCATGATCTTCGAAGTGGCAGGTGCTGCACCTGCTGCCGCGCCTGCACAGGCCGCTGCACCAGCTGCTGCTGGCGGCGCGAAAGACGTTAACGTACCGGACATCGGCGGTGACGAAGTTGAAGTGACCGAAGTGATGGTAAAAGTGGGCGACAAAGTTGCCGCGGAACAGTCACTGATCACCGTTGAAGGCGACAAGGCTTCCATGGAAGTGCCTGCGCCGTTCGCGGGTACCGTTAAAGAGATCAAAATCAGCACCGGCGACAAAGTGTCTACCGGCTCTCTGATCATGGTCTTCGAAGTGGAAGGCGCTGCGCCTGCCGCAGCTCCGGCTGCCGCGGCTGCTCCAGCACCGGCTGCTGCACCGGCTCAGGCTGCTAAACCAGCCGCTGCCCCTGCTGCAAAAGCAGAAAAATCAGAGTTCGCTGAAAACGACGCTTACGTCCACGCGACGCCGCTGATTCGTCGCCTGGCGCGCGAGTTCGGCGTGAACCTGGCGAAAGTGAAAGGGACTGGCCGTAAAGGTCGTATCCTGCGCGAAGACGTTCAGACCTACGTGAAAGACGCGGTGAAACGCGCCGAAGCTGCACCAGCTGCAGCCGCTGGCGGCGGTATCCCGGGCATGCTGCCATGGCCGAAAGTGGACTTCAGCAAGTTCGGTGAAATTGAAGAAGTGGAACTGGGCCGCATCCAGAAAATCTCTGGTGCTAACCTGAGCCGTAACTGGGTCATGATCCCGCACGTTACGCACTTCGACAAAACCGATATCACCGATCTGGAAGCGTTCCGTAAACAGCAGAACGCCGAAGCTGAGAAGCGTAAACTGGACGTGAAATTCACCCCAGTGGTCTTCATCATGAAGGCGGTTGCTGCGGCTCTGGAACAGATGCCACGCTTCAACAGCTCCCTGTCTGAAGACGGCCAGAAGCTGACGCTGAAGAAATACATCAACATCGGTGTTGCGGTTGATACGCCAAATGGTCTGGTTGTTCCGGTCTTCAAAGACGTGAACAAGAAGAGCATCACTGAGCTGTCCCGTGAACTGACCACCATCTCCAAAAAAGCGCGTGATGGTAAGCTGACTGCCGGCGAAATGCAGGGCGGCTGCTTCACTATCTCCAGCATCGGCGGCCTGGGTACCACCCACTTCGCGCCGATTGTGAACGCGCCGGAAGTGGCTATCCTCGGTGTGTCCAAGTCCGCGATGGAGCCGGTGTGGAATGGCAAAGAGTTCGTGCCGCGTCTGATGATGCCAATCTCTCTGTCCTTCGACCACCGCGTGATCGACGGTGCTGATGGTGCGCGTTTCATCACCATCATCAACAACATGCTGAGCGACATTCGCCGCCTGGTGATGTAATCGAAAAGCCGGCCAGTCGGCCGGCTTTTTTCTGATAATCTCATGGCGTTTGTGAGGTTATTGGCGAAAGCGACAATTCGTGAGCCGTTTGTTGTTTCAAAATTGTTAACAATTTTGTAAACTGCGGGCGGATAGAACGACCCGGTGGACGACGGGTATAAACTAAGAGGTCATGATGAGCACAGAAATCAAAACTCAGGTCGTAGTACTTGGGGCAGGCCCGGCAGGTTACTCCGCAGCATTTCGCGCAGCGGATTTAGGTCTGGAAACCGTCATCGTAGAACGTTACAGCACCCTCGGCGGTGTTTGTCTGAACGTCGGCTGTATCCCTTCTAAAGCGCTGCTGCACGTAGCGAAAGTTATCGAAGAAGCCAAAGCGCTGGCTGAACACGGTATCGTCTTCGGCGAGCCGAAAACCGACATCGACAAAATTCGTACCTGGAAAGAGAAAGTTATCACTCAGCTGACCGGCGGTCTGGCGGGTATGGCCAAAGGCCGTAAAGTGAAAGTGGTAAACGGTCTGGGTAAATTCACCGGTGCGAACACCCTGGAAGTAGAAGGCGAAAACGGCAAAACCGTGATCAACTTCGACAACGCGATCATCGCGGCAGGCTCTCGCCCAATCGAACTGCCATTCATTCCACATGAAGATCCACGCGTGTGGGATTCCACCGATGCGCTGGAGCTGAAAACCGTTCCTAAGCGTCTGCTGGTGATGGGCGGCGGTATCATCGGTCTGGAAATGGGTACCGTGTACCACGCGCTGGGTTCAGAGATCGACGTGGTTGAAATGTTCGACCAGGTTATCCCGGCTGCCGACAAAGACATCGTTAAAGTCTTCACCAAGCGCATCAGCAAGAAATTCAACCTGATGCTGGAAACCAAAGTGACTGCCGTTGAAGCGAAAGAAGACGGTATTTACGTTTCCATGGAAGGCAAAAAAGCCCCATCCGAACCACAGCGTTACGACGCCGTGCTGGTGGCAATCGGCCGTGTGCCGAACGGTAAGAACCTCGACGCGGGCAAAGCTGGCGTGGAAGTGGACGACCGTGGCTTCATCCGCGTTGACAAACAGCTGCGCACTAACGTGCCGCACATCTTTGCTATCGGCGATATCGTCGGTCAGCCAATGCTGGCGCACAAAGGTGTTCACGAAGGTCACGTTGCCGCTGAAGTTATCGCCGGCATGAAGCACTACTTCGATCCGAAAGTGATCCCATCTATCGCGTACACCGAGCCAGAAGTGGCATGGGTGGGTCTGACTGAGAAAGAAGCGAAAGAGAAAGGCATCAGCTACGAAACCGCCACCTTCCCGTGGGCGGCTTCTGGCCGTGCTATCGCGTCCGACTGCGCAGACGGTATGACCAAACTGATCTTCGACAAAGAGACTCACCGCGTAATCGGTGGTGCGATTGTCGGTACCAACGGCGGCGAGCTGCTGGGTGAAATCGGTCTGGCTATCGAAATGGGCTGCGACGCGGAAGACATCGCGCTGACCATCCACGCTCACCCAACTCTGCACGAGTCCGTGGGCCTGGCGGCAGAAGTGTTTGAAGGCAGCATCACCGACCTGCCAAACGCGAAAGCGAAGAAGAAATAAGTTTCTTCAGATGAAAAAAAGCGGCCTGAGGCCGCTTTTTTTATGCGCTGCGTTCAGGGAGCCACGGGTTGCCAGGTTTTATCCGGGTTATAGGCGGTTAACGCCCGGGCTTTCTGCTCAGAATCCTTGCCGAGATCGGACTGATACACCTTGTCGTCCTGATTTATCACAAAGCTCATCACGCCCGTTTGACCGTAGCTGACCGGCCACGCCACCATCGCGAAACCGTTATTATCCGGCAGGATCCGGAAGCGATACCCGTGATAGCCGGTACCCGGCTCTTTCGGGCTAAATGCCGGTCCGAGCGGACTGGGCGTTTCGCCGGGTGAGACGGGCCAGTACAAACCGTCTTTCTTCCCTTCCGAGCTGACAATCTTCTGCGCGTATTTCTGGTTCATCGCAAAGTAGCTTTGCTGCGCATCAACATAGGCATGCAGGGCTTCAATGGCGGCAAGTTCGTTACGCCCGATTTCACGGGTCAGGATCTCTTCAGCCCCTTCTTTGATATCGAATTGCCAGCCGGCGGCGGTTTTGATCACCGGGATGGGAAGCTGCCAGTCGTTGTCTCCAACAACAAGGTGCGCCGTATCTCCTTCGACAACGGTGTTATGACGAACTTTCCAGTCGCGCAGGAAACGATCGACGGCATCCGGATCAACGCCTTCGGGGGGGAGAAAATCGCGCCAGTTCTCTCCAAGCAGATTGCTCATCGCGCGCTCATTATGCTCACTAATGGCGCTGGCCAGCGCATCGGTCGCCTGGTCGGGCGTGCTAAAGGACTGCTGCGCCATCACCGAGGCCGAAAGCATGAACAACACCATTCCACTGAGTAGTTTACTTTTCATGTCGGTTCCCTTAGCGATGTCTAAATTCACGGCGTTCAGCGCGTCCACCAGACACCTGACGGGGCTGCTGCTGGCGAGCCGCAAGCTGCCTGCTTTGCGCACCGCGCTGCTGCTGCGCCTGCCAGTTCGCGGAACGGCTGTCGTTGCCGCTCAGCGCATTGGCCCGGGGCTGACCGTTTCGCTGCTGCAGAGCGCGTTGCTGCGCGGGCTGTGAAGCGCGTTTCTCCTGTGTTACAGCCTGACGATTTTCTCGCTGCTGCGTGGTGGTCCGCTTCGCCGTCTGCGGTTTGGTGTCGTAGCCACGGTAGTTGTTGCGCTGCGAAATTTGCTTCAGCTGTTCACTTGAGGCCTGACGCTGCACATCTTTCGTGCCGGGACGTGCCGTTTGCGGGAAGGTTTTCCCGGTGGATTTCTCCATCTGGCTCAGGGCCGCCTGACGCTGGCTATCCCGGTTAACCGGTTTTTGCTGCGTTGAGCTTAGCCCGGTGACTGTGCTGGTGGAGTGAAAACGGGTGTTGAGCTGGTTAGTCGGATAGGGCACACCTTCCCGGTAGGCCGGGTTATGCTGCCAGGTACGGTTGGCGTCCGTCAGACGCTGTCCGCTGATTTTATTGAAGTTCTCAACGTTGATATTGATGTTGTTATCACCGTTGCGGTTATAGCCGCCGTGATTATCCCAGTCACCGTCATGATGGTGGTCCCAGTCATCGTCGTCATCCCAGTCGATATTGCTGAAAATGGCATAGGTTGTGGCAACGCCCAGGCTGAAGCCTAAGCCGTTGACGAAGCTGTTGCCAAACTGCTCTCCGGGCGTGGGCGGGAGATAGGTGGGTGGATAGGCCGTGTTGGGCCAGGTCCCGTAAACCGTATTGGGGTTATAGGTGGGAACATAAACGACCTGCGGATCGGCAGATTCAATTTTGATCACCGTTGGGGCGGGCGCAGACGCGGTTGTTGTCGTTGCCTCGGTGGCGCGGGTTTTCGCTGGTGCTGGCTTTGTCACGGTGGTGACCGTCTGCTGAGGCGTAGATTGTAAAGCTCCGGTCTTCTGTGCCAGCGCGCGCAGGCGTTGAACGGAATCCATCACGTCTTTCGGCTGCGCGAGAAACGCATCGCCCAGATTTTGTACCCACGGCGGGTTTTCACCCATCAGCGACATGAGCTGAGGAAACGCGACCAGCGATTTTACGCTCGGATCCCAGGGCTGGCTGGCAACGGCCTGAATGGCGGCGTCCCCTTCCATTTTAGGGTTGTCTTTTGACCACTGAGCCGCCTGAATCACGTTGGCCGGGTAAGTCGAGGCCATCAGAATTTGTGAAAGCAGGGCGTCAGGGTAGAGCGCAATGGGGGCAACCCACTGATCGATTTGCGCGGCAGTGTAGGTCGGCGCGACCACAGGGGCGGGCTGGGCTACGGCAGGTGCCGCCGGTTGTTGAGCGACGGGGGCTGGCGCAACGGGTTCCGTTGCACGACTTTTGACAAACAAGACGCCTGAGGCGGCAAGCAGCCCGGCACTGCACAGAAGGGTGAGCAGATGTGGCTTAAAGGGCAACTTCATAAAATGACTCCAACGAGACCAGCGCTGTGCCGTGAGGCGTTACGGTTGGCGTGAGTATTATTCACCCGTCTTTTACTGTTTTGACTTTTATTGGGAAGCGTCCGGTACGTCCGGATAAAGAGTGTGAGTATTTATTACACAATTATATCTGATGAAGAAAAAACTGAAGCGTCACGGTGCAGAAGAACCGCAAAATGATGCCCTAAATCCCCGCTACACCATGCTTAACGATTCAGCAAACTTTTTAATGTTGCTTTTTTGTAAACGGATTAACACTGTGCAGAAATCCTGCTATGCTGCCCGACGCGGTATCGGGCATTTACCCTACAAACTGCTGTCTCACAGGAGCGTGAAGAGAACGCCCGCCGCATATGACAATGAGAGCGAGGAGAACCGTCGTGCTAGAAGAATACCGTAAGCACGTAGCAGAACGTGCCGCCGAGGGAATTGTACCCAAACCGTTAGATGCAACCCAAATGGCCGCGCTCGTCGAGCTGCTGAAGAACCCGCCTAAGGGCGAAGAAGAATTCCTGTTAGATCTGCTGATCAACCGCGTACCGCCTGGCGTAGATGAAGCTGCCTACGTAAAAGCCGGATTCCTTGCTGCTATCGCCAAAGGCGAAGCCACCTCCCCACTGGTTACTCCTGAAAAAGCCATCGAACTGCTCGGCACCATGCAGGGTGGTTACAACATTCATCCGCTGATTGACGCGCTGGATAACGACAAGCTGGCACCGATTGCCGCTAAAGCGCTCTCGTCTACGCTGCTGATGTTCGATAACTTCTACGATGTGGAAGAAAAAGCCAAAGCAGGCAACGTCTATGCGAAGCAGGTGATGCAGTCCTGGGCCGATGCCGAATGGTTCCTGAATCGTCCAGCGCTGGCTGAAAAAATTACCGTTACCGTTTTCAAAGTGACCGGTGAAACCAACACCGATGACCTCTCTCCGGCACCGGACGCGTGGTCTCGCCCGGATATCCCGCTGCACGCCCTGGCGATGCTGAAAAACGCCCGTGAAGGCATTGAGCCGGATCAGCCGGGCGTTGTCGGCCCGATCAAACAGATCGAAGCCCTGCAGAAGAAAGGTTTCCCGCTGGCTTACGTGGGTGACGTTGTGGGTACCGGCTCTTCCCGTAAGTCCGCCACCAACTCCGTCCTCTGGTTTATGGGTGACGACATTCCGCACGTGCCGAACAAGCGCGGCGGCGGCCTGTGCCTGGGCGGTAAGATTGCCCCAATCTTCTTCAATACCATGGAAGATGCGGGCGCACTGCCAATTGAAGTGGATGTCTCTAACCTGAACATGGGCGACGTGATTGACGTCTACCCGTATAAAGGCGAAGTCCGTAACCACGAAACCAACGAGCTGCTGGCAAGCTTCGAGCTGAAAACCGACGTGCTGATTGACGAAGTGCGCGCCGGTGGCCGTATTCCGCTGATCATCGGCCGCGGCCTGACCACCAAAGCGCGTGAAGCGCTGGGCCTGCCGCACTCAGACGTGTTCCGTCATGCGAAAGACGTAGCGGAAAGCAACCGCGGCTTCTCGCTGGCACAGAAAATGGTGGGTCGCGCCTGCGGCGTCGCCGGTATCCGTCCTGGCGCCTACTGCGAGCCGAAGATGACCTCCGTCGGTTCTCAGGACACCACTGGCCCAATGACCCGTGACGAACTGAAAGACCTGGCGTGCCTGGGCTTCTCTTCCGATCTGGTGATGCAGTCCTTCTGCCACACGGCGGCCTATCCGAAGCCGGTTGACGTGACCACGCACCACACGCTGCCTGACTTCATTATGAACCGTGGCGGTGTCTCCCTGCGTCCGGGCGACGGCGTTATCCACTCCTGGCTGAACCGCATGCTGCTGCCGGATACCGTGGGTACCGGTGGTGACTCCCATACCCGTTTCCCAATCGGTATCTCCTTCCCGGCGGGCTCCGGTCTGGTGGCGTTTGCTGCCGCGACCGGCGTGATGCCGCTGGATATGCCGGAATCGGTGCTGGTTCGCTTCAAAGGTAAAATGCAGCCGGGTATTACCCTGCGCGACCTGGTTCACGCGATCCCGCTGTATGCGATTAAACAGGGTCTGCTGACCGTTGAGAAGAAAGGGAAGAAAAACATCTTCTCTGGCCGTATCCTGGAAATCGAAGGTCTGCCGGACCTGAAGGTTGAGCAGGCGTTCGAGCTGACCGATGCCTCCGCCGAGCGTTCGGCTGCGGGCTGTACCATCAAGCTGAACAAAGAGCCGATCATTGAGTACCTGAACTCTAACATCGTGCTGCTGAAGTGGATGATTGCAGAAGGCTACGGCGACCGTCGTACGCTGGAGCGTCGTATCCAGGGCATGGAAAAATGGCTGGCCGATCCGCAGCTGCTGGAAGCCGATGCTGACGCAGAGTACGCGGCGGTGATCGACATCGATCTGGCGGATATCAAAGAGCCAATCCTGTGTGCACCGAACGATCCGGACGACGCGCGTCCGCTGTCCGAAGTTCAGGGCGAGAAGATCGACGAAGTGTTCATTGGTTCGTGCATGACCAACATCGGTCACTTCCGCGCGGCCGGTAAGCTGCTGGATACCCACAAAGGCCAGCTGCCAACCCGTCTGTGGGTGGCGCCGCCAACCCGTATGGACGCGGCTCAGCTGACCGAAGAGGGCTACTACAGCGTGTTTGGTAAGAGCGGGGCGCGTATCGAAATTCCTGGCTGTTCCCTGTGTATGGGCAACCAGGCGCGCGTAGCCGACGGCGCGACGGTGGTCTCCACTTCGACCCGTAACTTCCCGAACCGTTTAGGTACCGGTGCGAACGTCTTCCTGGCTTCTGCTGAGCTGGCGGCGGTTGCGGCGCTGATTGGCAAACTGCCAACGCCGGAAGAGTACCAGACCTTCGTGGCGCAGGTGGATAAGACCGCGGTGGATACCTATCGCTACCTGAACTTCGACCAGCTCTCTCAGTACACCGAGAAGGCTGACGGGGTGATCTTCCAGACGGCAGTATAAACAGCAAAACCGTCTCTACGAGACGGTTTTTAGTGTTTGCACCCTCTCCCGTGGGAGAGGGACGGGGTGAGGGCATCAGGCCGCAGGGTCTTGCTCTCACCTTTTTATTTTCATTCCTCCCACCTCCCACGCTTTTTTTCTTCCTCGCTGCTGCGATAATTACCTTAATGGCTTTGCAGAGGAAAACACTATGGATTACGAATTTCTGCGCGACATCACCGGAGTGGTGAAAGTGCGTATGTCGATGGGCCACGAAGCTGTTGGACACTGGTTTAACGAAGAGGTGAAAGAAAATCTCTCCCTTCTTGATGAGGTTGAACAGGCGGCAAAGACGGTGAAAGGCAGTGAGCGCTCCTGGCAACGCGCCGGGCACGAATACACGCTGTGGATGGACGGTGAAGAGGTCATGGTGCGTGCCAACCAGCTCGAGTTTTCAGGCGACGAGATGGAAGAGGGGATGAGCTACTATGACGAAGAAAGCCTGTCGCTGTGCGGCGTAGAAGACTTCCTTCAGGTGGTGAATGCCTACCGCGAGTTCATGAAACAGCGGTAATTTCCCGAAGCATCCCTGCTCCGGGCAACACTTACACGGCCGGAATGTTGCGGCCGTAGTAGATCTCGCGCATCTCTTTCCAGAGCAGGTCAGTAATCGCCTTACGCTCTTCTTCGCTCAAATCTTCCGGCTTCGTGTGGAACATATAGTGCTTAAGGTCGAACTCCTTAAGTAACATCTTGGTATGGAAGATGTTTTCCTGATACACGTTCACGTCCATCATGTCGTACAGCGACTTCATGTCCTCGGACATAAAGTTCTGAATAGAGTTAATCTCGTGGTCGATGAAGTGCTTCATGCCGTTGACGTCACGGGTAAAACCGCGCACGCGGTAATCAATCGTGACGATATCCGATTCCAGCTGGTGGATGAGATAGTTCAGTGCGTTCAGCGGGGAAATCACGCCGCAGGTCGACACTTCAATATCGGCGCGGAACGTACACAGCCCGCCTTCCGGGTGACTCTCCGGGTAGGTATGGACGCAGATATGGCTTTTATCCAGGTGAGCAACCACCACTTCCGGCAGCGGGCCCGGATGTTCCGTTTTGTCGATAAGCTTCGGATCGACCGGCTCTTCGCTGACCAGTATGGTCACGCTGGCGCCCTGGGGTTCATAATCCTGTCGGGCAATATTCAGGATGTTGGCGCCGATAATGGAACAGGTTTCTGACAGGATCTCGGTCAGACGGTTGGCGTTGTAGAGTTCGTCGATATAGGCGATGTAACCATCGCGTTCTTCCGCTGTTTTGGCATAGCAGATATCGTAAATACAAAAACTCAGGCTTTTGGTCAGGTTGTTAAAGCCATGCAGTTTAAGCTTTTTCAATTAGCTCACCCCCTTAGTGGATAATGCGTCATGCAGGTACTGCGGCAGAGCAAACGCTGCGGTATGAATAGCCGGATTGTAGTATCGGCACTGAAGACCGGCCTGATGGAAGCGGGCCTGAATAATTTCGGTGGAAAGATGACGTAATACGTCGTTATCCGTCGCCCAGGCAAAGGTCATGATCCCACCGTAGTACGTCGGAATGGCCGCCTGATAGAAGCTGACATCCTCGAAATAGGTGCTGAGCTTACGATGGCTATCCAGCGCTTCATCCTGTTGCAGGAAGCAGACGCCGTTTTGGGCGACGAAGATCCCGCCCGGGTTCAGGCAACGCTTGCAGCCTTCGTAGAACGAGGAGGTAAACAGCGACGCGCCAGGGCCGATAGGATCGGTGCAGTCGGAGATAATGACGTCAAAGGTCTGGGTTGTCTGGTTAACAAAGTTAACCCCGTCATCAATCACCAGATTAAAACGCGGATCGTCATAGCTACCGGCATTGTGGTTGGGCAGGTACTGGCGGCAGAACGAGACGACGCCCGCATCGATTTCCACCATGGTGATGGTTTCAATGGAACGATGGCGGGAAACTTCACGCAGCATTGCGCCGTCGCCGCCGCCGATAATCAGGACATGCTTTGCATGGCCGTGGGCCAGCAGCGGAACGTGGGTCATCATCTCATGATAGATAAACTCATCTCGCTCGGTCGTTTGCACCACGCCGTCCAGCGCCATCACGCGGCCAAAGGCAGCATTCTCGAAGATGATGAGATCCTGGTGATCGGTTTTTTCATGATAGAGCACGTTATCAACGGCAAAGTACTGACCAAACTGGTCATGCAGTGTTTCATGCCACAACGTGTGGTCGGCCATACGCGGACTCCTCCTTTGTTAACATCCGTTACGCTCACAAAAAATGAGCGAAACATGATAGCTAACTATAACCGTGGTTGCACGGCTATAGGTTTAACAGGAGGCGTCGGGAAGGTTATTTGACGTAGGCGAGCAGGCTGAGCGAATCGCGAGCCAGCGCTTTGCATTTTTTAGCCGTGGGAATGCCAATACCGCTTAGGTCACGGTAGCTGTCTTCGCCGAGCGCCTTCATGTCAAAGCTGTCGTAGTTGCTGAGATCCCACTGGTTCTGCTGGGCAAAAAAGACCAGCGCGCGGCGAATTTGCCCGTTGGGTAAATTCTGGTAGCCACAATCATTTTTCAGGAATACAAAAACCGCCGTTAAATCGGCCATATCTTCCGCTTCATTTTCACTGAGCGCATAGCTGTTCGCACACATTGCCATCAGGCTACCGAACAAAATTGTCCTGAAAAACGTCTTCATTGCTTCTACCACTTCTTCACGGAAAATTAACGTTAGCATACTTGATGCCAGTGCGACGATCTTTATTATTGCCGCTTTACTTGACCTTCCGGTAAGGGGAGGGTTTATGCTCAAAAGATCGCCTGCTGGAAATAAGGAAATGAACATGCAACGTCGTGATTTTTTAAAATATTCCGTGGCGCTGGGGGCTGCCAGCGCCTTACCCCTCTGGAGCCGTGCGGTTTTCGCGGCTGACAGGCCTGCCTTACCCATCCCTGATTTACTTACCGCTGACGCCCGCAGCCGTATCCAGCTTGTCGTTCAGTCCGGTAACACGCTGTTCGGTGCGCACAACGCGACAACCTGGGGCTATAACGGCAATCTTCTCGGTCCTGCGCTACAGCTGCGCAAAGGTAAAGCGGTGACGGTGGATATCCACAATACGCTTGCTGAAGAGACGACGGTGCACTGGCACGGACTGGAAGTGCCGGGCGAGGTAGACGGCGGGCCGCAGGGCATCATCAAAGCGGGCGGCACGCGCAGCGTCACCTTTACGCCCAACCAGCGCGCCGCGACCTGCTGGTTCCATCCGCATCAGCATGGCAAAACGGGCCATCAGGTAGCCATGGGGCTGGCGGGGCTGGTGCTGATTGAAGACGACGAAAGCCGCCTGCTGCGCCTGCCGAAGCAGTGGGGCATCGACGATGTGCCGGTGATTGTGCAGGACAAGAAATTCACCGCTGACGGGCAAATCGACTACCAGCTGGATGTGATGAGCGCGGCGGTCGGCTGGTTTGGCGACACGCTGCTGACCAACGGCGCCATTTATCCTCAGCACGCCGCGCCGAAAGGCTGGCTGCGCCTGCGTCTGCTTAACGGCTGTAACGCGCGTTCCCTCAACTTCGCCACCAGCGATAAGCGTCCGCTGTACGTGGTCGCCAGCGACGGCGGGCTGCTGCCTGAGCCGGTGAAGGTCAACGAACTGCCGATGCTGATGGGGGAGCGCTTTGAGGTGCTGGTGGATATCAGCGACGGCAAGCCGTTCGATCTTGTGACCCTGCCGGTTAGCCAGATGGGGATGGCGGTCGCGCCGTTTGACAAGCCGCATCCGGTGCTGCGTATCCAGCCGTTACGGGTGACCGCTTCCGGCACGCTCCCTGATTCGTTAACCACGCTGCCAGCACTTCCGTCGCTTGATGGGCTTACGCAACGGAAACTGCAGCTCTCCATGAACCCGATGCTCGATATGATGGGCATGCAGGCGCTGATGGCGAAATATGGCGATAAGGCGATGGCGGGGATGCATCACGGGCAGATGATGGGTCACATGAACATGGACCACGGCAACATGGGCGGCATGGGGAACATGAATCACGGCGACCATGGCTTTGATTTCCACAACGCCAACATGATCAACGGCAAAGCGTTCGATATGAACATGCCGATGTTTGCTGCGACAAAAGGGCAGCTTGAGCGCTGGGTGATTTCAGGTGAAGGGGACATGATGCTGCACCCGTTCCATATCCACGGCACGCAGTTCCGCATTCTCTCTGAGAACGGCAAAGCGCCGGACGCACATCGCGCGGGCTGGAAGGATACGGTGAAGGTGGAAGGCGGCGTCAGCGAGGTGCTGGTGAAGTTTGACCACGACGCACCGAAGGAGTTTGCCTACATGGCGCACTGCCATCTGCTGGAGCATGAAGATACGGGGATGATGCTGGGCTTTACCGTATAAAAAAAGCCGGGTGGCGGCTTCGCCTTACCCGGCCTACATAGCGTATCCATAGGCCCGGTAAGCGTAAGCGCCACCGGGCTTTTCAGTTACTTGTTTTCGTCAGGCAGTGCATACGCGACAATATAGTCGCCCATCTTCGTGCCAAACGAACCGTGACCGCCCGCAGAGATGACAACGTACTGCTTGCCATTCACTTCATAGGTCATCGGCGTAGCTTGTCCACCCGCTGGCAGACGGCCTTGCCACAGTTTTTCACCGTTGGTCATGTTGTACGCGCGCAGGTAGTTATCTGCGGTTGCCGCGATGAACAGCACGTTACCGGCGGTGGAGATTGGGCCACCCAGCATAGGCATACCCATATTGAACGGCACCGGAACCGGCATTGGGAACGGCATGCTGTCCTGTGGGGTACCAATACGTTTTTTCCATACGATCTGGTTAGTTTTCAGATCCAGACCGGAGATGTAACCCCAGGCAGGCTGTTTACACGGCAGACCGAACGGCGACAGGAACGGGTTCAGCGTCACGCCGAACGGTACGCCATACTGCGGCTGAATACCGGCTTCGGTACCGCTGCCTTTCGCGTCTTTCGGCTGCTCCATTGGGTTGCCCGGACCGCGTGGGATCAGACGGGAAACGAACGGCAGCGCCATTGGGTTGGCAATCGCGACCTGACGGTTAGGGTCAACGGAGATCCCACCCCACTCGAACATCCCCAGGTTACCCGGGAAGACCAGCGTGCCCTGCTCAGAAGGCGGCGTGAAGATGCCTTCATAGCGCAGCTGATGGAACATCACGCGGCACACCAGCTGGTCAAACATCGTGGCACCCCACATGTCTGCCCCGCTGAGGTCTTTCTTCGGACGGAAGCTCAGATCGGAGAACGGCTGGGTTTTGCTGACGTAATCGCCTTTCGCCGCACCCTGCGGAACCGGTTTTTCCGGTGCAGGCACAACCAGCTTGCCGTTGCTGCGATCCAGAACGAAGATGTTGCCGGTTTTCGCCGGGGCGTAAATCACCGGAACGGTTTTACCGTTTACGGTAATGTCCGCCAGCGTCGGCTGGGACGGCATATCCATATCCCACAGATCGTGGTGAACGGTCTGGTAGCTCCAGGCCAGCTTACCGGTGGTCGCGTTCAATGCCACGATAGCGCTGGCATAACGTTCCTGCTCCGGCGTGCGGTTACCGCCCCAGATATCTGGCGTAGTAACGCCCATCGGCAGGTAGACCAGGTCCAGCTTCGCGTCATACGCCGCAGGCGCCCAGGAGTTTGGCGAGTTAAAGGTAAAGGTGTGTTCGTCCGACGGGATCGCGTTCGGATCTTTCGCGCCCGGGTCGAAGGCCCACAGCAGTTTACCGGTGTTCACGTCGAAACCACGGATAACGCCGGAGGTTTCGCGGGTGGAGAAGTTATCTGTTACCGAACCGGCAATCACGATGGTTTTATCGGTGATGATGGGCGGGGAGGTCGGCTCATACAGACCCGGCGTGGTGTCCGGCATATTGGTCTGCAGATTCAGGATACCTTTGTTGGCAAAGGTTTCGCACAGCTTGCCCGTTTCGGCATTGATGGCGAACAGACGACCATCGTTCACCGGCAGCATGATGCGGCGAGGACAGTCGGCAATGACTTCCGGGCTCGCATTATCCGGGCGCGCTTCGTGATAAGAGACGCCACGGCAGGTCACGTGCTGGAAGGACGGGTTGGAGTTCAGCTGCGGATCGAAGTGCCATTTCTCTTTACCGGTGGCCGCGTCGAGCGCGAACAGACGCTGATGCGCCGTACACAGATAAAGCATATCGCCGACTTTAATTGGCGTCACTTCGTTGGTCAGTTCACCCGGATCGTTCGGCATCTTCAGATCGCCGGTACGGAACACCCAGGCTTCTTTCAGGTTTTTAACGTTGTCCGCGTTGATCTGCTTCAGCGGAGAGTAGCGCTGACCTTCCTGGTTGCGGCCATAGGCAGGCCAGTCGCCGTCAGCAACCTGAGAGATCGCCGCCGCAGGCGTCGATTCTGCGTTCAGCGTACCGTTGATCTCCTGCGGATCGTTGAAGCCAGCCCAGGTCAGGATACCGCCGCTGATTAACAACGCTACCACCAGCGCCGCGACCGCACCGCTGGACGGCACGATCAGGCGACGCCAGACGAACGGCAGGATCAGCCAGATGCCGAAGAAGACCAGGATGTCACTGCGCGGCGTCAGCGCCCAGAAATCAAAGCCGACTTCCCAGACGCCCCAGATCATGGTGGCAAGAAGGAGTGCGGCATACAGCCACAGTGCAGATTGTTTTCTACGCCAGAGCAGGACGGTTACGCCAAGCATAACCAGGCCCGCAATCGGGTAGTACCAGGAGCCGCCGATCGCGACCAGCCAGACGCCACCGATTAACAGGTACAGGCCGCAGAAGGCGGCGAATAGCGCTGTTAATGTCACCAGTAGACGCGGCTGTTTAGAGTTTGTTTCAGCCATAGAAAGTGTACTCGTCAGTTTTTGTTAATAATTTGCTAGCAACTAATTATAGGTATTAACAAGTGTGATCGGAATCACAATATTTGCTTTTTATAACTCATACGCCAGGGTTATCCATTTGCTGATATAATGGCTGGCTTGCGTATCAGTGCTGGATATTAACTCATCCGTATTGAGAGATTTTCATTAAAATCATTTGGTTAGTAATATGAAACATACTGTTGAAGTGATGATCCCGGAAGCCGAGATCAAAGCGCGTATCGCCGAACTGGGTCGTCAAATCACCGAACATTACAAGGACAGCGGCAGCGAAATGGTGCTGGTCGGTCTGTTGCGCGGCTCTTTCATGTTCATGGCAGACCTGTGCCGTGAGGTGCATGTGCCCCATGAGGTCGATTTTATGACCGCCTCCAGCTACGGCAGCGGCATGTCCACCACCCGTGATGTGAAAATCCTGAAAGATCTGGATGAAGATATTCGTGGCAAAGATGTGTTGATCGTTGAGGACATCATCGACTCCGGCAACACGCTGTCAAAAGTGCGCGAGATCCTGAGCCTGCGTGAGCCAAAATCGCTGGCGATTTGCACCCTGCTGGATAAGCCTGACCGCCGTGAAGTGCAGGTGCCGGTGGAGTTCGTCGGTTTCTCTATCCCGGACGAGTTCGTCGTCGGTTACGGTATTGACTACGCACAGCGTTATCGTCATCTGCCGTATGTTGGGAAAGTGGTATTGCTGGACGAGTAATTGCGGTTTGTTGCCCGGTGGCGCTGCGCTTACCGGGCCTACGAATGGGCACATGTAGGCCGGGTAAGGCGCAGCCGCCACCCGGCTTTGTTTATTTATGGTTTACGTGCTTAAGCTGAAGGTTGGCAATTCCTGAACGGTAACGCTGCTCCAGCGTTTCGCGGTTGGTGGCGGTCACTTCCAGGTTGCGCAGCAGACCATCGTGAATACCGTACGCCCAGCCGTGGATCGAGACCTTCTGCCCGCGCTTCCACGCCGATTGCATGATCGTTGAGTGGCCCAGGTTATACACCTGCTCCATCACGTTGAGTTCGCACAGGGTATCCATGCGGCGCTCCTGCGGCATTTCGCCCAGCAGTGAGCTATGTTTGAACCAGATATCGCGGATGTGGAGCAGCCAGTTATCAATGAGCCCCAGCTCCGTGTTTTCAACCGCCGCCTGCACGCCGCCGCAGCCGTAGTGGCCGCAGATGATGATGTGCTCGACTTGCAGAACGTCAACGGCATACTGAACAACAGAAAGACAATTGAGATCGGTGTGAATCACCAGGTTGGCAACGTTGCGGTGAACAAACAGTTCGCCGGGCTCGAGGCCGGTCAGGCGCTCCGCCGGTACGCGGCTGTCGGAGCATCCAATCCAGAGAAAGCGTGGGTTTTGCGCCTGCGCGAGTTTTCCAAAAAATCCGGGGTCTTCCTCCACCAGCATTTTTGACCATAGTGCATTGTTGCTGATGAGTGTATCTATGTTGTTCATGGAGGTTAGCGACCTGTAACCGAGTAATTGCGTTGCGCTACTATAGGGTAACCCGACTTTTAATGAAACCACACAACGTGTGTCAGAACTGAAGGTAAGTTAATTTCATGGCAATTGCACTGGAGCTTGAGCAGCTTAAAAAAACCTATCCGGGCGGCGTTCAGGCGCTGCGCGGAATAGATCTTAAAGTAGAGGCCGGTGATTTTTACGCGCTTCTGGGGCCGAACGGGGCGGGGAAATCGACTACCATCGGCATCATTAGCTCGCTGGTGAACAAAACCTCCGGCCGCGTCAGCGTGTTCGGATACGACCTGCAAAAAGATGTGGTCAACGCCAAGCGCCAGCTGGGTCTGGTCCCGCAGGAATTCAACTTCAACCCGTTTGAGACGGTGCAGCAGATCGTCGTTAACCAGGCGGGTTATTACGGCGTTGAGCGTAAAGAGGCCCTGGAGCGGAGCGAAAAATACCTCAAGCAGCTCGATCTGTGGGAAAAGCGTAACGAACGCGCCCGGATGTTATCCGGCGGGATGAAGCGCCGCCTGATGATTGCCCGTGCGCTGATGCACGAGCCAAAGCTGCTGATCCTCGATGAGCCGACGGCGGGCGTAGACATTGAGCTGCGCCGCTCCATGTGGGGCTTCCTGAAAGACCTCAATGACAAAGGCACCACCATCATTCTGACTACCCACTACCTGGAAGAGGCGGAAATGCTGTGCCGCAACATCGGCATCATTCAGCACGGCGAGCTGGTGGAAAACACCTCGATGAAGAACCTGCTCTCCAAGCTGAAATCGGAAACCTTTATTCTCGATCTGGCGGCAAAGAGCCCGCTACCGAAGCTTGAAGGGTACCAGTATCGTCTGGTGGATACCTCAACGCTGGAAGTGGAAGTGCTGCGTGAGCAGGGGATTAACAGCGTGTTCTCCCAGCTGAGCGCGCAGGGTATTCAGGTTTTAAGTATGCGTAACAAAGCGAACCGACTGGAAGAGCTGTTTGTCTCTCTGGTGCAGGATAAACAAGGAGACAAGGCATGACGCATCTTTACTGGGTCGCGCTGAAAAGTATCTGGGCGAAAGAGATTAACCGTTTTATGCGCATCTGGGTGCAAACCCTGGTGCCGCCAGTCATCACGATGACGCTCTATTTCATCATCTTCGGTAACCTGATTGGTTCCCGGATTGGTGAGATGCACGGCTTTACCTATATGCAGTTTATCGTGCCTGGCCTGATCATGATGGCGGTGATCACCAACGCCTATGCCAACGTGGCGTCGTCCTTTTTCAGCGCCAAGTTCCAGCGCAATATCGAGGAACTGCTGGTGGCACCGGTGCCAACGCATGTGATCATTGCCGGTTACGTCGGTGGCGGCGTGGCGCGCGGTCTGTGTGTTGGGATCCTGGTGACGGCCATCTCGCTGTTCTTCGTGCCGTTCCAGGTGCACTCCTGGCTTTTCGTGGCCCTGACCCTGCTCCTGACGGCGATCCTCTTCTCGCTGGCCGGTCTGCTGAACGCCGTGTTTGCCAAAACGTTTGACGACATCAGCCTGATCCCGACCTTCGTGCTGACGCCGCTGACCTATCTCGGCGGGGTGTTCTACTCCCTGACGCTGCTGCCGCCGTTCTGGCAGGCGCTGTCGCACCTGAACCCGATCGTCTACATGATCAGCGGTTTCCGCTTTGGCTTCCTCGGCATCACCGATGTGCCGCTGTTTACCACGGTGGCGGTGCTGGTGGTGTTCATCATCGTCTTCTACCTGCTGTGCTGGTATCTGATCCAGCGCGGACGCGGTCTGCGCAGCTAGCCCTCAGCCCGGCGACATTCTGTCTGCCGGGCACTTTCTTTGACAGTTATCACCGAAAGCTAACCTTCACTCCGCTAAACTACTTGCCTGCTAAGGAGAGAGTTATGCTTGGATGGGTTATCACCTGCCACGATGAACGGGCGCAGGACATGCTGCTGAAGCTGGAAGCCAGGTTTGGTCCGCTGCCACAGTGTCGCGCGGTTAACTACTGGCGCGGCTTGAGTACCAACATGCTTGGCCGGATGATGTGCGATGCCCTTCATGAAACCGACACCGGAGACGGCGTGATTTTCCTTACCGATAAATCCGGCGCGGCGCCGTACCGTGCTGCGGCCCTGATGAGCCATAAGCACGACTGCTGCGAGGTGATCTCCGGTATTAGCTTTCCACTGCTTGAAATGATGTATCCCCATCGCGAGACCTTAACCAGCGCAGCGTTCCGTAACGCTATCGTTTCGCTGGGTACCCCGGGCGTCAGCAGCTTGTGGCATCAACAGCAAAAAAATCCTCCCTTTGTCCTGCTGCATGACCTGTATAAGAATTAAACATTGGTATTGATGTCGCTTTTGCTACAATGGCGTAAGTATTTCCGCTTCGAATAAGACCCTCATGTTCACGCGTATTGTTTTCCTGCTATTGATGTTCGTGTCCGGCACTGTTTCTGCCAGTTTATTAAGTCAGCAAAGACTGCCTGCTCAATATATGCAAACCACCGAAGATGCGGCGATTTGGGCGCAGATCGGCAACAGCGTCATTAACGTTGGCAACGTGCGGGCAGGGCAGATCCTCGCGGTGGTGCCTGCGGCGGCGGACTACTATGAATTTCGCTTCGGATTTGGCACGGGCTTTATCGACAAGGGGCATCTGGAGCCGGTTCAGGGCAAACAGCGCGTCGAGGATGGCCTGGGGGATTTGAATAAACCGCTGAGCAATCAAAACCTGATAACGTGGAAAGACACGCCCGTTTATAACGCCCCGAACAACGGCAGCGCACCCTTCGGCACCTTAAGCGCCAATCTTCGCTATCCGATCCTGAACAAACTTAAAGACCGTTTAAACCAGACCTGGTTTCAGATCCGCATCGGTAATCGTCTGGCGTGGATCAGCAGCCTGGATGCGCAGGAAGATAACGGCCTTCCTGTTCTGACCTACCATCATATTTTGCGTGATGAAGAAAACACGCGCTTTCGACATACGTCCACAACGACCAGCGTACGTGCGTTTAATAACCAGATGGCATGGCTTCGCGATCAGGGCTATACCACCCTGACGATGTACCAGCTGGAAGGGTACGTGCGTAACAAAATGAACCTGCCTGCGAAATCGGTGGTGATAACCTTTGACGATGGCCTGAAATCTGTCAGCCGCTATGCTTATCCTGTGCTGAAAGAGTACGGCTTCAAGGCTACCGCGTTTATTATCTCTTCCCGCATAAAAGGCCATCCGCAGAAGTGGGATCCTAAATCCCTGCAGTTTATGAGCGTGCAGGAGATTAAGGGGATTCAGGATGTGTTCGATATTCAGTCTCATACCCACTTCCTGCACCGCGTGGATGCCAATAAGCATCCGATTTTACTGAGCCGCAGCTATCACGTGATTTTGTTTGATTTTGAACGCTCGCGTCGCGCGCTGGCGCAGTTTAACCCGCGCGTGCTGTATGTCTCTTACCCCTTCGGCGGCTACGACAATAAAGCGATAAAGGCGGCGAATGATGCCGGTTTCCATCTGGCGGTGACGACGGTGAAAGGAAAGGTGAAGCCGGGGGATAATCCGTTCTTACTGAAACGCCTGTACATCTTAAGAACGGATTCGCTGGAGACGATGTCGCGGCTGATCAGCAATCAGCCGCAGGGGTAGTGCTTATGCAACCTGAACCGGAATCGCCTTTGCGGTGCGCTTCATTTCATTCTCGCCTTCGAAGTAGGCGACTTTAGGCTGCCAGCGGCGCGCTTCTTCGTCAGACATCATCACGAAGCTGGCGATGATCACGATATCACCCACGTCCGCGCAGTGCGCGGCTGCGCCGTTAACGGAGATGATTTTGGACCCGCGCTCGGCGGCAATCGCGTAGGTAGAGAAGCGTTTGCCGTTGTTCACGTTCCAGATATCAATTGCTTCGTTTTCGAGGATACCTGCTGCATCAAGGAAATCCTGGTCAATGGCGCAGGAGCCTTCATAGTGCAGGTCGGCCTGCGTGACTTTCACACGGTGAAGCTTACCTTGCAGCATTTTGCGAATCATTACGTTTACCTATCATTATCAGGGGTGAAGGGAACTACGCCAGCTCAACCACTTTATTGTCGATCAGACGCGCCTGACCTAGCCAGGCCGCCACCAGGATGACTGCGCGCTTGCTGTTCTGGGTTAACTCCAGCAGCGTATCAGCATCACGAATTTGTACGTCGTCAGCACGAAGGCCTTTATCGTTAAGCGCCTGCTCGGCAAGGGCGATAATCTCTTCTGCTGTTAACTCTTTTGCCAGCATCTGCTCTGCCATGGTGTTCATGACCTTGCTTAAGCCCGGCGCGATTTTACGCTGTTCGGCAGTCAGGTAGCCATTTCGCGAGCTGAGTGCCAGACCGTCTTTGGCGCGTACAATCGGTACGCCGACAATCTCGATATCGTAACCCATATCCGCAACCATCTTGCGGATCAGCGCCAGCTGCTGGAAATCTTTCTCGCCAAAGCAGGCTACGTCCGGCTGTACCAGGTTGAACAGCTTGCTGACGATGGTGGAAACGCCGCGGAAATGGCCCGGGCGGCTCGCGCCTTCGAGCATGGTGGAAATGCCCGGGACGTCAACGTAGGTTGCCTCTTCGGTACCCTGCGGGTAAACATCCGCCGGTGCAGGTGAGAAAACGATATCCGCGTGGCGTTTTTTGAGCTTCTCGCAATCTTCCTGCAGGGTACGCGGGTAGCGTGCCAGATCGTCTGCGCGGTCAAACTGCATGGGGTTCACGAAGATACTGACCACCACGATATCTGCTCGTGCACGGGCTTCGTCGACGAGCTTCATGTGGCCGTCATGCAGATTGCCCATGGTCGGGACCAGTGCGATACGTTTACCTTCCTGTCGCGCGCGGCGGATATGCTGGCGAAGCAGCGGCAGGGTTTCAATGATTAGCACAACGAGACTCCTTAATGGAAACTGTGTTCTTCACCCGGGTAAACACCGGATTCAACGTCGGCAATATACTGCCTGACCGCAGCGCGCATGTCGCCCGCTTCGGCGAGGAAATTTTTGGCAAATTTCGGGATGTGTCCGCCGGTGATACCGAAGGCGTCGTGCATCACCAGAATCTGACCGTCGGTGACGTTGCCTGCACCAATACCAATCACCGGAATGGACAGAGCGTCGGTGATGCGTTTCGCCAGCTCAACCGGCACGCACTCCAGCACCAGCAGCTGGGCACCTGCGGCTTCCAGCGCCAGGGCATCATCCAGCAGCGTCTGGGCGGCATCGCCACGGCCCTGCACCTTATAGCCGCCAAAGATATTGACGGACTGCGGCGTCAGGCCTAAATGCCCGCACACCGGCACGGCGCGCTCGGTGAGCCTCTTCACCGTATCCACAAGCCAGGCGCCGCCTTCAATTTTGACCATATTGGCACCGGCACGCATCACTGCCGCCGCGTTTTCGAATGCCTGTTCCGGCGTGGCATAGGCCATAAACGGCAGATCGGAAAGCAGCAGGCAGGCTGGGGCGCCACGGCGCACGGCGCGGGTATGGTAAGCGATATCCTCAACCGTTACCGGCAGGGTGGAATCATGTCCTTGTACCGTCATCCCTAACGAGTCCCCGACCAGCATGACGTTGATCCCCTCTTCGGCAAACAGTTTGGCGAAGCTGTAGTCATACGCGGTGATGGTGGCGAAGCGTTTTTTTTCCTGTTTGCATTTCTGCAGTAAGGAGATGGTGGTTGGTTTCATACTGTTTCCTGATAGCCCAAAAGCGAATCTTTGCGCATTCTAACAGTAACATTCGAGGGAACAATGATTTTAGGTAAACGATTAACCATAAATATTTTATGGTTAATCGCTAAAAAAACAGCCTTACCAGCGGGCGGGTTTCTCCGCACCGAGACTGTTGAGAACGGCCTCTAGCGAGAGCCCGTCAGGGAAGGTAAGGGAAGGGGCAACTTCATACAGTGGCCAGAGCATAAACCCGCGATTTTTCATGTCGTAATGCGGTACGGTGAGGCGTTCAGTGTTAATCGTCTCGTGACCAAACAGCATAATGTCGAGGTCGAGCGTGCGGGGGCCCCAGCGTTCAGCTTTGCGTACGCGGCCCTGCTGAAGCTCAATACGCTGGGTATTGTCCAGCAGCGCTTCGGGATCCAGCTCAGTCTCAAGAACCACGGCGGCGTTGAGGTAGTCTGGCTGATCCTGCGGCCCCAGCGGCGGGGTGCGATAGAACGAGGAGACCGCCACGATGCGGCTTTGCGGGATCTCACCCAGCGCCTCTACGGCAGCATTCACCTGCTCCAGCGGTGAGGCTAAATTGCTGCCGATGGCGATATACGCGAGGGTCATGCTGTCCCTTCACGACGTGGCGCGCGTTTGCGCGGACGACGATGACGGCGACGCGGTTCCGGCTCTTCATCCAGCCCGGTCAGCATATCTTTCTGCTCTGGCGGGGCGGAGACCTGGAATTCAGCCCACCACTGCGCCAGACGCTGCAGCTCCTGGTTGCGTTCAATTTCAGCGCGCAGCGACAGGAGATCGAAGGCGGCACGGAACTTAGGATGTTCCATTAGCTTCCAGGCGCGTTTGCCCTGACGACGGGACATGCGCAGCTGAAGCTGCCAGATGTCGCGCACCAGAGTGGTAATACGTTTCGGAATGGCGAGCGTGCGGCAGCCTTCGTCCAGCACGTCGTTGGCGGCCAGCGCGAAAGCATCGTAATAGGCGAGCCCGCTCTCCTGGGTAATGCGCTGTGCCGTTTCCAGCAGCGGATACCAGAACATCGCGGCAAACAGGAACGCCGGGTTCACGCGCATGTCGTTGCGAATTCGGGTATCGGTATTCTTCAGCACCTGCGCAATCATCCGCTCCATTGGGCTGTCACCGTTTTCGGTGAAGTAGCGGGTAATGGTCGGGAACAGCGGCTGGAACAGGTTGTATTCGCGCAGAAGATTATAGGTTTCAAAACCGTGGCCGGCCTGCAGCAGCTTCAGCGCCTCTTCAAACAGGCGAGCAGGCGGCACGTCGTTAATCAGCGTCGCCAGACGCGGGATCGGCTCGGCCGTTTCCGGGCTGATGCGCATATTGAGCTTGGCGGCAAAACGCACGGCGCGCAGCATACGCACGGGATCTTCACGGTAGCGCGTTTCCGGCGTGCCGATCAGGCGGATCAGACCTTCTTTCAGGTCCTGCATGCCGCCGACGTAATCGCGCACGGTGAAATCCGCCACGCTGTAATAGAGGCTGTTGATGGTGAAGTCGCGACGCTGGGCATCTTCTTCGATAGAGCCGAAGATGTTGTCGCGCAGCAGCATACCGTTCTGGCCGCGCTGCGACGTGGTGCGATCGGATGCGCCCGCTTCGTGGTGGCCGCGGAAGGTCGCCACTTCGATAATTTCCGGCCCAAACATCACGTGAGCCAGACGGAAGCGGCGGCCAACGAGACGACAGTTGCGGAATAATTTGCGCACCTGCTCAGGCGTGGCGCTGGTCGTCACGTCGAAATCTTTCGGTTTTTTGCCCAGCAGTAAATCACGCACCCCACCGCCGACGAGATAGGCCTCGTAGCCCGCTTTATTCAGACGATAGAGTACCTTGAGGGCATTTTCACTGATATCTTTGCGGGAAATAGAGTGCTGCTCACGCGGAATAACCGACATGTGTGGCTGTGCAATAGCATCATTCGCCATGCTCTCTTCGCGGCTTAGCACTTTACGGCAAAAATTAGCGACTCGGGTAAAAATGGTACACCTCGTAGTGTGTTTTGTTATGAAAAAAGCGGCTAATCATAGCTCAGCGCAACGCATTTGAGAATGCTGGATTTTTGGCACAGCCCTGAGCGTCCAGTTGGCGATGGCCATTTTCAGCAGTTCGTCAATACGCAGATCCTGCCATTCGTTGGTTACATTCTGGTTGAGAAAACGCAGCGCGTCGATCAAAACAGGACGCGGATCGCCGTCTGGCAGGGCCGGGGCGTGGTTCTGCTTTGATAATTTTAAGCCCTGCGTATTAACCGCCAGCGGCAGATGAATGTAGTCCGGTGCCGTCCAGCCAAACTGGTGATACAGCGAGATTTGCCGTACGGTCGGCTCGACCAGATCCGCCCCGCGCACAATTTCCGTCACGCCCTGGAAATGATCGTCCACCACCACGGCCAGGTTGTAGGCGAACAGGCCATCGCGACGGTGAATAATAAAATCCTCACGCGCCAGACGTTCATCGGCATGAATCTCACCGGAGAGTAAATCGTTAAAGTGCGTCACCGGCGAGCGCTGCAGTATTCGCATGGCGGCATTTTCAGGACCGTTGTTCAACGTGCGGCAGTGGCCGTCATAGACGCCGCCTGCGCTCTGGATACGCGCGCGGGTGCAGGTGCAGTTATAGGAAAGCCCCTGAGCGCGAAGCCAGGCCAGACGTTCCCGATACGCCTCGTGACGTGTCGACTGCCACAGAACCTCGTCATCCCAGTGAAGACCGTAATGTTCCAGCTGACGCAGAATCGTCTCTGCTGCACCGGGAACTTCACGCGGAGGGTCAATATCTTCAATGCGGACGAGCCATTTTCCCTGACGGGCGCGAGCCTGCAGGTAGCTGCCGAGCGCGGCAATTAATGAGCCGAAGTGTAATTCACCGGAAGGAGATGGCGCGAAGCGCCCAATATAGTGTGATTCAGACATATCAACAGTAACAAGGCGGGAGAGACTCCCGCCTTTGGAGTGTGTAAACAGCGCTGGTGTTAACCGGCCATCTGTTTTTCGCGGATTTCGGCCAGCGTTTTGCAGTCGATGCACAGATCGGCGGTTGGACGCGCTTCCAGGCGACGAATGCCAATTTCAACACCGCAGGATTCGCAGTAGCCAAAATCTTCGTCTTCGACTTTTTTCAGCGTTTTCTCGATCTTTTTGATCAGTTTGCGTTCGCGGTCACGGTTACGCAGTTCGAGGCTGAACTCTTCTTCCTGAGCGGCACGGTCTACCGGATCCGGGAAGTTAGCAGCTTCATCCTGCATATGAGTAACGGTGCGATCGACTTCATCCCTGAGTTGATTACGCCATGCTTCAAGAATACGCTTGAAGTGCGACAGCTGGGCTTCGTTCATATACTCTTCGCCCGGTTTCTCTTGATACGGCTCCACCCCAGCGATGGCGAGAATACTCAGGGACGATGTTTTACGGTTTTGCCCTTCTTGCATGTTGCTTCTCCTTAACACGCACTATCGATCCCCGTGTTGGGGGAAAAATCAGGTCGCTATAAATAGCAGATGCTTTTCCGTATGGCAATTATCTAAACGTAACACTTGACAAGCCTGTGAGGAAAAGCGTATTTGCGCACGCGGCCAGAACACTTAATAGTCAATCGTCTAATCCCTTATAAGACAATGGGAAGAGAGGATCTCAGAGTCATATTATCGGCAGAAAGTTCCGCTTTATAAGCGAAAACCTCTACCCCCTGCTTTTGTGCCTCATTCAACAATTGCGCGTATTTAGGATCAATATGGCGGGCAGGGGAGAAACGTTCAATGGCTGAATGCAATACCGCAAACAGCAATACGGCGCGTTTGCCCGCCGCCGCAACACTCATTAGCTCTCGCAGATGCTTCTGGCCACGTAGCGTTACCGCATCCGGGAAGTAGCCATTTTCCTGTTCCGCTAACGTCACTGATTTTACTTCAATATAGCACTCCGGCCTGTCTTCCGCCTGTAACATGAAGTCAATTCTGCTGCCTTCATCGCCATATTTCACTTCGCTTTTATGCGTGCCATAACCAACCAGTTCGGGAATAACGCCATGGGTCAGCGCTTCCTTAACTAACTGATTGGCGCGCAGGGTGTTAACGCAAATAAATGCCCCGTTTTGGGTTTCGGTCATTTCCCAGGTATGAGCATATTTGCGTTTAGTATTTTCTGATGTGGAATACCAGACCCTGTCACCCGGCGTCGCACAGCCCGTCATGGCACCGGTATTGGGGCAGTGCAGGGTGAGCTGTTCGCCTTCTGGCGTGATCACATCGGCGAGGAAGCGTTTGTAGCGTTGGACAAGCGTAGCGTGCTGCAGGGGAGGACTAAACTTCATCAGAATTCCTTTCGGTGTCGCCCAGCGTCCAGCGCTGTAGCGGCGTATAGCGGGTGCGTCCCTGAATAAAGACGGATTCATAAAGCGCGAATGTGTTGACCTGAAAGGCCCAGTGAAAACCCGGCGGCGGGATGGCAACGGCCTGACCGGCATCGCGCAGCAGGGTGATGTGCGGATGAAACGGCTGTGGGCTTTGATAACAGCCGCTGCGCGCCGCCTGCGCGCGCAGCATGTTCGCCAGCTGTAATAATCCACGCGGAGGCTGTCGCGTACCCAGCCAGACCACGCGCGAACGCAGCCACTGGCCCGCGTCGTCGAGGTGCAGCGTAAATTCCGGCTGGGCAATACGCCCTGCCATGGCGGCTAGCGCCCGCTGTTTTTCGGCACTGACGTCGCCCAAAAAGGCCAGCGTCAGGTGCAGGTTGGCCGCCGCGACAGGGTGACCGGCCTCCGGCGGGAAGTGGTCAGCGCGCCAGCGAACAATTTGACGCTGTAAGGGGGGGGGCAATTCAATGGCAAAAAACAGCCGTTTCGACTCAGGCATACGGAGGACTCGGTAATGATATGCGCCGATGCTACAATGTACGCCGACGAATGTTAACCCTCTGGAGCTGTTAGTGTCCTCATTGCCGGTCGCCGTTGTTCTTCCTGACCTTCTCGCTGCCTTACGCCATTCCCCGCAGGTTTTGCTGAATGCCCCGACGGGGGCGGGTAAGTCCACCTGGCTGCCGCTGCAGATTCTGAAAGAGGGGAACATCAGCGGGAAAATTATCCTGCTGGAGCCGCGCAGGCTGGCCGCGCGCAACGTAGCGCAGCGCCTCGCGGAACTGCTGAATGAAAAACCGGGCGAAACGGTAGGGTACAGGATGCGCGCCGAGACCTGCGTGGGTCCGACAACGCGCCTTGAGGTGGTCACCGAGGGCATTCTCACCCGCATGCTGCAAAACGATCCGGAGCTGACCGGCGTCGGGCTGGTGATCCTGGATGAATTTCACGAGCGCAGCCTGCAGGCGGATCTGGCCCTCGCGCTGTTGCTGGACGTTCAGCAGGGACTGCGTGACGATCTCCGGCTGCTGATAATGTCGGCCACGCTGGACAATGCGCGGCTACGGCAGGCGCTACCCGATGCGCCTGTCATCAGCTCTGAAGGGCGGGCGTTTCCTGTTGAACGCCGCTATCAACCGCTTCTCTCCCATCAGCGTTTTGACGAAGCGGTCGCCATTGCCACCGCAGAACTGCTGCGTCAGGAACCCGGCTCGCTGCTGCTGTTTTTGCCGGGCGTCGGGGAGATCCAGGGCGTGCAGGAGCAGCTTTCCTCTCGCGTAGGCGGTGATGTACTGCTCTGCCCGCTCTACGGCGCGCTGTCGCTGCAGGAGCAGCGTAAAGCTATCCTTCCTGCCCCGGTGGGACAGCGCAAGGTGGTACTGGCAACCAATATTGCTGAAACCAGTTTGACCATCGAAGGTATTCGCCTGGTGGTCGATAGCGCGCAGGAGAGGGTGGCAAGCTTTGACCCGCGCACCGGGCTGACTAAACTCCTGACGCAGCGCATCAGCCAGGCATCAATGGTGCAGCGCGCGGGCCGCGCGGGGCGACTTGAGCCGGGTATCTGCCTGCATTTGACCAGCGCAGAGCAGGCGGAACGCGCGGCGCAGCAAAGCACACCGGAAATTTTACAAAGCGATTTGTCTGGCCTGGTGATGGATCTGCTGCAGTGGGGCTGCCCGGAGCCTGGACAGCTTACCTGGCTTGATTCCCCACCAGCCGTGAACCTCACCGCTGCGCGCAACCTGTTGACCCAGCTTGGTGCGCTGGAAGGCGAACGTCTGACGGTACGCGGCCAGAAAATGGCGGCACTGGGCAACGATCCGCGTCTGGCCGCGATGCTGGTGGCCGCGCAGGGGGAAGATGAGATTGCCACGGCAGCCAAACTGGCGGCTATCCTTGAGGAGCCGCCGCGCGGAGGCAGTAGCGATCTGGGGCAGGCGTTTTCGCGCAATCAGGGGAACTGGCAGCAGCGGGCCCAGCAGCTCTGTAAGCGGCTTAACAGCCGCGGCGGCGTGCCAGACAGTGAGAGCATCTCCCGGCTGTTAGCGCAGGCGTTTCCGGACCGGATTGCGCGTCGGCGCGGGCTGGACGGTCGCTACCAGCTGGCAAACGGTATGGGGGCGATGCTGGACAGCGATGATGCCCTGACGCGTCATGAGTGGCTGATTGCGCCGCTCCTGCTGCAGGGGAGCAACTCCCCGGATGCGCGTATCCTGCAGGCGATTGCCGTCGATATTGACGCCCTGACCCGTACCTGTCCGCATCTGCTCCAGCAATCGGACATCGTCGAGTGGGATGATACCCAGGGCACGCTGAAGGCGTTTCGTCGCAGCCAGATTGGCAAACTGACACTCGGAACGAAGCCGCTGGCGAAGCCGTCGGAAGACGAGCTCCATCAGGCTATGCTGAACGGCATTCGGGAAAAAGGGCTCAGCGTGCTGAACTGGACGCCGGAGGCTGAGCAGTACCGCATTCGCCTGCACTGCGCCGCTCGCTGGTTGCCGGAGTACGCCTGGCCAGCGGTGGATGACGAAACGTTACTCGCGTCGCTGGAGACCTGGCTACTGCCGCAGATGAGCGGCGTACACTCCCTGCGGGCGCTGAAAGCGCTTGATGTTAAGGTCGCGTTACAGAATTTACTGGACTGGTCATTGCGTCAACGTCTGGATAGTGAACTGCCAGGGCATTACACTGTGCCGACCGGAAGCCGGATAGCCATCCGTTATCATGAGGATAATCCGCCGGCGCTGGCGGTTCGAATGCAGGAGATGTTTGGCGAGGCAACCACGCCGTCTATCGCTGAAGGGCGCGTGTCGTTGGTGCTTGAACTGCTGTCGCCTGCGCATCGACCCTTGCAGATCACTCGCGATCTGGGGGCGTTCTGGGCGGGGAGCTACCGTGACGTGCAAAAAGAGATGAAAGGGCGGTACCCCAAACACGTCTGGCCGGACGATCCGGCGAATACGGCGCCGACGAAGCGGACGAAGAAGTATTCCTGAAAGGGATGTGCGGCCTGATGCCCTCACCCCGGCCCTCTCCCACAGGGAGAGGGAGAACTAATTTTGAGAGATTTCTTCTTTCACAGACCGGTGGAAGAAAAGAGAATCGGGCCTTTGCGCCTGAAAGTTGCGGAGAAAAAGCATGGCGGGGAATGACCGCGAGCCAATAGGACGTAAGGGAAGACCAACGCGTCCGGCGAAAGAAAAGGTAAGCCGTCGTCGCCTCAGAGATGAGGACTATGACGATGACTATGAAGACGATGATGAGGATGAAGAACCGATGCCGCGTAAAGGGAAAGGCAAAGGGCGCAAGCCTCGGGGCAAACGCGGCTGGTTCTGGCTGCTGCTGAAGCTCTTTATTGTTTTTGTTGTGCTGATGGCAATTTACGGCGTCTATCTGGATCAGAAGATCCGCAGCCGTATCGACGGTAAAGTCTGGCAGTTGCCTGCGGCCGTGTATGGCCGCATGGTGAACCTTGAGCCAGATATGTCCATCACGAAAAACGAAATGGTAAAACTGCTGGAAGCCACCCAGTATCGTCAGGTGTCAAAAATGACGCGCCCTGGCGAATTCACCGTGCAGGCCAACAGCATTGAGATGATCCGCCGTCCGTTTGATTTCCCGGACAGCAAAGAGGGTCAGGTGCGCGCGCGTCTGACCTTTGACGGCGATCGTCTGGATACCATCGAGAACATGGATAACAACCGTCAGTTCGGTTTCTTCCGTCTCGATCCCCGCCTGATCACCATGCTCTCGTCGGCGAACGGCGAACAGCGTCTGTTCGTGGCGCGTAACGGCTTCCCGGATCTGCTGGTTGATACCCTGCTGGCAACCGAAGACCGCCACTTCTACGAGCATGACGGCATCAGCCTCTACTCGATTGGCCGTGCGGTCCTGGCTAACCTGACCGCGGGCCGTACCGTGCAGGGGGCAAGTACGCTGACCCAGCAGCTGGTGAAGAACCTGTTCCTCTCCAGCGAGCGCTCTTACTGGCGTAAAGCGAACGAAGCGTATATGGCCGTGCTGATGGATGCGCGCTACAGCAAGGATCGTATCCTTGAGCTGTATATGAACGAGGTGTACCTCGGTCAGAGCGGCGACAACGAAATCCGCGGCTTCCCGCTGGCGAGCCTGTACTACTTTGGTCGTCCGGTCGAAGAGCTGAGTCTGGACCAGCAGGCGCTGCTGGTTGGCATGGTGAAAGGGGCGTCCATCTATAACCCGTGGCGTAACCCGAAACTGGCCCTGGAGCGTCGTAACCTGGTGCTGCGTCTGCTGCAACAGCAGCAGGTGATTGACCAGGAGCTGTACGACATGCTGAGCGCACGTCCGCTTGGCGTGCAGCCGCGCGGTGGGGTGATCTCGCCTCAGCCTGCGTTTATGCAGCTGGTGCGTCAGGAGCTGCAGAGCAAGCTTGGCGATAAGGTGAAAGATCTCTCCGGCGTGAAGATCTTTACGACCTTTGACTCCGTGGCGCAGGATGCGGCAGAAAAAGCGGCGGTGGAAGGCATTCCGGCGCTGAAGAAACAGCGTAAGCTCTCCGATCTTGAAACCGCGATGGTGGTGGTTGACCGTAACTCCGGCGAAGTTCGTGCGATGGTGGGCGGTGCCGAGCCGCAGTTTGCTGGCTATAACCGTGCCATGCAGGCGCGTCGCTCGATCGGCTCTCTGGCAAAACCGGCAACCTATCTCACTGCCCTGAGTCAGCCAAACCAGTATCGTCTCAATACCTGGATTGCGGATGCGCCGATCTCCCTGCGCCAGCCTAACGGCCAGGTGTGGTCACCGCAGAACGACGACAAGCAGTTTAGCGGTCAGGTGATGCTGGTGGATGCGTTGACGCGCTCCATGAACGTGCCGACGGTGAACCTGGGCATGTCGCTGGGTCTGCCAGCGATTGTCGATACCTGGCAGAAGCTGGGCGTGGCGAAAGATCAGCTGCACCCGGTACCGGCGATGATCCTGGGTGCGCTCAACCTGACGCCGATCGAAGTGGCGCAGGCGTTCCAGACGATCGCCAGCGGCGGTAACCGCGCGCCGCTCTCCGCCCTGCGTTCGGTGATTGCCGAAGATGGCTCCGTGCTGTATCAGAGCTTCCCGCAGGCGGAACGTGCCGTTCCTGCGCAGGCGGCCTATATGACGCTGTGGACGATGCAGCAGGTGGTGCAGCGCGGTACCGGCCGTCAGCTGGGGGCGAAGTATCCGGGCCTGCATCTGGCGGGTAAAACCGGGACCACCAACAACAACGTTGATACCTGGTTTGCCGGTATTGATGGTCGTGAAGTGGTGATCACCTGGGTAGGCCGCGACAACAACCAGCCGACCAAGCTGTACGGCGCGAGCGGGGCGATGTCGATTTACCAGCGCTATCTGGCGAATCAGTCCCCGGTGCCGCTGAACCTGGTTGCGCCGGAAGATATCGTCGATATGGGCGTGGACAGTTCCGGTAACTTCGTCTGCGGCGGCGGAATGCGTACTCTGCCGGTCTGGACAACCAACCCGGATTCCCTGTGCCAGCAAAGCCAGCCAGAACAGCCAACGGGTAACCCGTTTGAGCAGTCTTCTCAGCCACAACAGCCGCAGCAGCAACAGCCGCAGCAGCAGCAGAACGAGAAGAAAGACAGCGATGGTGTCGCAGGCTGGATTAAAGATATGTTCGGCGGTAACTAACCGCGTGAGGTCCCCCCGCAAGGGGGGATTTTTTTACCCATTCCCCCCCTTTTTTTAACCCTCTTTTTAATATTGATTAACCCTTCGTTCTCTCCTGGTTATTTCTTAAACCCTTAATTCTCGTAGGGCCGCTTACTGCTTGCTATGCAGTCAGCGTTTCGCCTATTATGCTGCGGTCATAATAATAATTCTCGTTTACGTTATCATTCACTTTTCCATCAGAGATACACCATGGCGCTTTCCAATACTGCTCAGCCAATCAATACGTCGCTGCGTAAAATCGCGGTCGTCGTCGCCACAGCGGTTGCCGGCATGTCGGCTTATACACATGCTGCCGAAACCCCGAAAAAAGAAGAAACCATTACGGTAACCGCAGCACCTGCGGCACAGGAAAGTGCCTGGGGACCGGCACCCACGATTGCGGCTAAACGCACCGCCACCGCAACCAAGACCGATACCCCGATTGAGAAAACCCCGCAGTCTATTTCTGTCGTCACCCGTGAAGAGATGGACATGAAGCAGCCGGGGACGGTTAAACAGGCGCTGGCCTATACGCCGAGCGTGTTCGCAACACGTGGGGCGTCTACAACGTATGACGTTGTTTCTATTCGTGGGTTCACCACCTCCAGTACCGTGAATACTAACCAGTATCTGGACGGGATGAAGCTGCAGGGAGATAACTATTCTGAAGCGTCCATGGATCCGTATTTCCTTGAGCGCGTCGAGCTGCTGCGTGGCCCAACGTCCGTTCTTTACGGTAAAAGCCACCCGGGCGGCGTGGTAAGCATGGTCAGCAAGCGCCCAACCACCGAGCCACTGAAAGAAATTCAGTTCAAAATGGGTACCGATAACCTGTGGCAGACCGGGTTTGATTTCAGCGATGCGATTGATGATGACGGCGTGTGGTCATACCGTCTGACCGGACTGGGGCGCAGCGAAAATGCGCAGCAGGAGATGGTGAAATCTTCCCGCTACGCCATTGCACCTGCTTTCAGCTGGCGTCCTGACGATAAAACCGATTTTACTTTCCTGAGCAACTTCCAGAGCGATCCGGATGCAGGCTATTACGGCTGGCTGCCGCGGGAAGGTACCGTTGTGCCTTACTACGATGCCAACGGCAAAGCACACAAGCTGCCGACCGATTTCAACGAAGGTGAAGAAGATAACAAGATCTCCCGTCGTCAGAAAATGGTGGGTTACAGCTTCTCGCATCAGTTTGATGACACCTTTACCGTGCGTCAAAACCTGCGTTACACCAAAATCAATACGCTTTACCGTTCCGTCTACGGTAACGGCTATATTGCACCGGCCCAGATCAGCCGCGCGTATGTGCGCTCCGATGAGGACCTCAACTCGTTTACCGTTGATACTCAGCTTCAGTCCAAATTCGCGACGGGTGCAGTGGATCATACCCTGTTGACGGGCGTTGATTACCTCCGCATGCGTAATGATATTGATGCTGACTACGGCACGGCCGATCCCATCAGTATGACGAAGCCTGCGTACGGCAATCCAAATGTCGACGTTTACTACCTTTACAAAGTGCTCAACCGTCAGGAACAAACCGGCCTTTATGCGCAGGATCAGGCTGAATGGGATAAGTGGGTACTCACAATGGGTGGCCGCTATGACTTTGCGAAAACCTCAGCACTGACGCGTACAACCGGTACTACCGCGGAAATCAACGATCAGGCATTCACGTGGCGCGGCGGGATTAACTACCTGTTCGACAACGGCATCACGCCTTATTTCAGCTATAGCGAATCGTTCGAACCGATTTCGGGTACCACTCAGGGCGGCAAACCGTTCGATCCTGCACGCGGCAAGCAATATGAAGCGGGCGTGAAGTACGTACCGAAAGATCTGCCTGTTGTGGTCACGGCTGCTGTTTATCAGTTAACCAAAAACAACAACCTGACGGCCGATCCGGCGAACCCGACCAGCGGCTTTAGCGTGCAGGGCGGTGAAATTCGCTCTCGCGGTTTCGAACTGGAAGCGAAAGCTGCCGTCTCTGCCAACGTGAACGTGACGGCTTCCTATAGCTTTACTGATGCGAAATACACGCACGATACCTGGTATGAAGGCCGTCGTCCGGCGGAAGTGCCGCGCAATATGGCGTCTCTGTGGGCAGATTATACCTTCCACGAGACGGCGTTGAGTGGTCTGACGGTAGGGGCTGGCACCCGTTACATTGGTAACACCGTGTCCTATTACTCTGCCTCGTCGCCAAAAGCCTACCAGTCATTCAACGTCGCGGGCTATGCCCTGGCGGATGCCACCGTGAAATACGATCTGGCACGCTTTGGACTTCCCGGCTCTTCTGTCGGCGTCAACGTGAACAACATCTTCGATCGCGAATACGTCTCCAGCTGCTACAGCGAATATGCCTGCTACTGGGGAGCAGGACGTCAGGTTGTTGCTACCGCGACCTTCCGCTTCTAATCTCTCTTCGGGCACGGTTCGCCGTGCCCTTTTTATTTAAGTTGGCTGATATGCAGGATAATCAAACGCAACCCGACACCACCTTTACGCTCAACCATCTCTCCTTTCGCGTACCCGGGCGCACCTTGCTGCATCCGCTCTCTTTGACGTTTCCCGCAGGTAAAGTCACTGGCCTGATTGGTCACAACGGTTCCGGTAAGTCCACGCTGCTCAAGATGCTGGGACGACATCAGCCGCCGTCAGAAGGCGACATCCTGCTGGATGACCAACCGCTGGAGAGCTGGAGCAGTAAAGCCTTTGCCCGCAAAGTGGCGTATCTGCCGCAGCAGCTGCCGCAGGCGGAGGGGATGACGGTGAGAGAGCTGGTGGCGATTGGGCGTTATCCGTGGCATGGCGCGCTTGGACGCTTTGGCGTGGCCGACAGAGAGAAAGTGGAAGAGGCGATTGCGCTGGTCGGGCTTAAGCCGCTGGCGCACCGTCTGGTGGATAGCCTGTCCGGCGGTGAACGCCAGCGCGCGTGGATTGCAATGCTGGTGGCCCAGGACAGCCGCTGCCTGCTCCTCGACGAACCCACCTCAGCACTTGATATCGCCCATCAGGTCGACGTTCTGGCGCTGGTGCACCGCTTAAGCCAGCAGCGCGGTCTGACGGTGATTGCGGTGCTGCATGATATCAACATGGCGGCACGCTACTGCGATTACCTTGTTGCGCTGCGCGGCGGCGAAATGATTGCGCAGGGAACGCCGTCCGAGCTGATGCGCAGCGAAACGCTGGAACAGATTTATGGTATTCCGATGGGTATTCTGCCTCACCCGGCCGGGGCTGCACCGGTGAGCTTCGTGTACTGATGCTGGACAACATGCGCATTAGCCGCCGTCGCCTGCTGACGGCGATGGCCCTCTCACCGCTGCTGTTAAAAATGAATACGGCGCGTGCCGCCGCCGTCGATCCGCACCGCATAGTGGCGCTGGAGTGGTTGCCGGTCGAGCTGATGATGGCGCTCGGCGTTACGCCCTACGGCGTCGCGGACATTCCCAACTATAACCTCTGGGTGAACGAGCCGAAGCTGCCGGACTCGGTGATCAACGTCGGCCTGCGTACGGAGCCAAACCTCGAGCTGCTCACCCAGATGAAACCGTCGTTCCTCTTCTGGTCCGCGGGCTACGGTCCGTCAGAAGAGGTGATGGCGCGCATTGCGCCCGGGCGCGGATTCGCTTTCAGCGACGGTAAAAAACCGCTGGCCGTAGCGAAAAATTCGATTGGCGAGATGGCGCATTTCCTTAACCGGGAAGCGGAGGCCAAACGGCATCTCGCCGAATTTGATGCCCTGATCGACTCCCTCAAGCCGCGTTTTGCTCACCGGGGCGATCGTCCGCTGCTGATGGTGACGCTGCTGGATGCCCGCCATATGCTGGTCTTTGGTAAAAACTGCCTGTTCCAGGAGGTGCTGGACAGCTTCGGCATTCGCAACGCCTGGGAAGGGGAGATGACGTTCTGGGGCAGTACCGCTGTGGGTATCGATCGCCTCGCGGCGTTTCGCGATGTGGATGTGCTGTGCTTCGATCACGGCAACGAGCGCGACATGCAAACCCTGATGGCGACCCCGCTCTGGCAGGCGATGCCGTTTGTGCGCGAGCGGCGCTTCCAGCGCGCTCCGGCGGTCTGGTTCTACGGCGCGACGCTGTCGGCGATGCATTTTGCCCGCGTGCTGGATAACGCCCTGGGAGGTAAAGCATGAGTACGCGTATTGCCCGTTTCCCGGCGCTTCTGCTGATGCTGATTTTTCTTGCCGCGCTGGCGTTAACCGGGTTCAACCTCTCTGCCGCGTTACCGCGCGCGCAATGGGGAGCCGCGCTGGCCTCGCCGGATATCGACAATATTCAGCAGATGCTGTTCCACTACAGCCTGCTGCCGCGTCTGGCAATCTCCCTTTTAGTCGGTGCCGGTTTAGGGCTGGTGGGCGTGCTGTTCCAGCAGGTGTTACGTAACCCGCTGGCGGAGCCAACCACGCTCGGCGTCGCGACCGGCGCACAGCTTGGGATCACTATCACCACGCTGTGGGCGCTGCCGGGAGCGTTAACCTCGCAGTTTGCGGCACTCGCGGGGGCGTGCGTAGTGGGCGCACTGGTCTTTGGCGTGGCCTGGGGCAAACGCCTTTCCCCTGTGACGCTCATTCTGGCCGGGCTGGTGGTGAGCCTCTACTGTGGCGCGATTAACCAGCTGCTGGTGCTGTTCCACCACGATCGGCTGCAAAGCATGTTCCTGTGGAGTACCGGTACGCTCACCCAAACCGACTGGAGCGTTGTGCTGCGCCTGTGGCCGCAGCTGGCTGGCGGTGTCGTGCTGACGCTGCTGCTCCTGCGTCCCCTGACGCTGATGGGACTGGATGATGGCGTGGCGCGTAACCTGGGGCTGGCGCTGTCGCTGGCTCGCCTGGCGGCGCTGACGCTGGCGATTGTATTGAGCGCCCTGCTGGTGAATGCGGTTGGCATCATCGGGTTTATCGGCCTGTTTGCGCCGCTGCTGGCGAAAATGCTTGGTGCGCGCCGTTTGCTGGCGCGTCTGCTGCTGGCCTCGCTGATTGGGGCGCTGATCCTCTGGCTTTCCGATCAGCTTATTCTCTGGCTGGCGCAGGTCTGGAGGGAAGTCTCCACCGGCTCTGTGACCGCGCTTATCGGGGCGCCGCTGCTGCTTTGGCTGCTGCCGCGTCTGCGCAGCATGAGCGCACCGGCGATGGATGCGGGCGATAAAGTCCATGCTGAACGTCAGTCGGTACTGTGGTTTAGCCTTGCCGGGCTGGCGGTGCTGATTATTGCCTCGTTCGCGGCGCTCTCATTCGGTCGCGATGCCGCGGGCTGGCACTGGGCAACGGGCGATTTACTCAACGACCTGCTGCAGTGGCGCTGGCCGCGTATCTTTGCTGCGCTGATTGCAGGGGTAATGCTGGCGGTGGCGGGGTGCATTATTCAGCGTCTGACCGGCAACCCGATGGCGAGCCCGGAAGTGCTTGGGATCAGCTCTGGCGCCGCCTTTGGCGTGGTGCTGATGCTGTTCTTTGTGCCGGGCAATGCGTTTGGCTGGCTGATGCCTGCCGGCAGTCTCGGGGCGGCGGTTACGCTGCTGATTATCCTGATTGCCGCCGGTCGCGGCGGGTTTTCACCGCACCGCATGCTGCTGGCGGGGATGGCGCTCAGCACCGCGTTCACCATGCTGCTGATGATGCTGCAGGCAAGCGGCGATCCGCGTATGGCGAAGATCCTGACCTGGATATCCGGCTCAACGTACGGCGCGACCGGCAGCCAGGCGATCGGGTCCGGGATCGTGATGGTCGTGCTGCTGGCGATGGTGCCGCTGTGCCGACGCTGGCTGACTATTCTGCCGCTCGGCGGTGAAACCGCACGTGCGGTGGGAATGGCGCTGACGCCAGCGCGTGTAGCGCTGCTGCTGCTCGCCGCGTGCCTGACGGCGACGGCCACCATGACGATTGGCCCGTTGAGTTTTGTGGGGTTAATGGCGCCGCATATCGCCAGAATGATGGGGTTCCGCCGGACGATGCCGCATATCGTCATGTCGGCCCTCACGGGTGGGGTGATGCTGGTGTTTGCAGACTGGTGCGGAAGAATGGTGCTGTTCCCGTATCAGATCCCGGCGGGGCTGCTGTCGACCTTTATTGGTGCGCCGTATTTTATTTATCTGTTGAGAAAGCAGAGTCGGTAATCAGGTGCGGCTTGATGCCCTCTCCCACGGGGAGAGGGAGAACACCGTAGGCCGGGTAAGCGTTAGCGCTACCCGGCAATGCCCTTAGAGCTTCGCAAACACCTTACGCGCCGCGTCAATGGTGTTATTGATATCTTCTTCGCTGTGCGCCACGGACATAAAGCCCGCCTCGAATGCGGACGGTGCCAGGTACACGCCTTCTTCCAGCATCAGGTGGAAGAAGCGCTTGAAGCGTTCAACGTCGCACTTCACCACGTCCTGATAGCGGGTCACGGTTTTCGCCTCGGTGAAGAAAATCCCGAACATCCCGCCTACGTGGTTAACCACCAGCGGAATACCGGCCTCTTCTGCCGCTTCCAGCAGGCCGTTTGCCAGCTGCGTGGTCCGGTCGGTCAGGGTTTCGTGAATACCTGGCTGAGCCACTTCGGTCAGGCAGGCAAAGCCCGCCGCCATGGCGATAGGGTTACCGGAGAGCGTGCCCGCCTGGTAAACCGGGCCGGTTGGTGCCAGCGCTTCCATGACGTCCTTACGACCACCGAACGCGCCGACCGGCATGCCGCCGCCGATGATTTTACCCAGGCAGGTGAGGTCCGGCTCCACGCCGTAATAAGACTGGGCGCCCGCCAGCGCCACGCGGAAGCCGGTCATCACTTCGTCGATGATCAGCAGCGCGCCGAACTCATCGCACAGGGCGCGCAGGCCCGGCAGGAAGTCAGGCTGCGGTGGGATACAGTTCATGTTGCCCGCAACCGGCTCAACGATGATGCAGGCGATCTCCTGCGGATACTGCTCGAACGCCGCGCGAACGGTGTTCAGATCGTTGTAGGTACAGGTCAGGGTATGCTTCGCGAAATCCGCAGGTACGCCAGGCGAGTTTGGCTGGCCGAGCGTCAGCGCGCCGGAACCCGCTTTCACCAGCAGGCAGTCCGCGTGGCCGTGGTAGCAGCCTTCGAACTTGATGATTTTGTCGCGGCCGGTAAAACCGCGCGCCAGGCGGATGGCGCTCATGGTGGCTTCGGTACCGGAGTTCACCATGCGCACCATGTCCATGGTCGGGACCAGCTCGGTGACCAGTTCCGCCATCTTCACTTCCATTTCGGTAGGTGCACCGAAGCTCAGGCCGCGCTGGGCGGCTTCAATTACCGCGTTACGAATGGCCGGGTGGTTGTGACCCAGCACCATCGGTCCCCAGGAGCCGACGTAATCGATATAGGCTTTGCCATCGACATCATACAGATACGCGCCGTCAGCACGTTCGATAAACAGCGGCGTGCCGCCCACGCCGGTAAAGGCGCGCACAGGTGAGTTCACGCCACCCGGAATAAGCTCGCGGGCTGCACTGTAGAGGTTTTCAGACTTGCTCATGGCGTCGTTCCTGGTTCGTATAAAATGATTAAGCCCACTATTCTAAGTGATTCGGGGAAGGTTATGAAATTTTTAGCCTGGTAATGCTTTAAGATTTGTTAAGTAATTTTCAGGAGACGGTGGGGCAGTCTCTGGTAAAATCCACGCGGCTTTTGTATGACGAATAAGTACAGGACATGAAATCAGATTCTCCGTCTTTTGAAGAACAACAGTTTACGCGCGCCCAGCATCGAATCAGTATTCGTCGGCTGCTCAATCGCGATAAAACGCCGCTGGCGATCCTGCTGGCCGCTGCCGTGGTGGGAACGCTCGCCGGTCTGGTGGGCGTGGCGTTTGAAAAAGCGGTTAATGCCGTGCTCAACTGGCGAGTGGGAACCGTGGCCGGTTTCGCCGACAGCCGATGGCTGGTCTGGGTTGCGGCGTTCGGGCTGTCGGCGCTGTTTGCCATGGTGGGGTATTTTCTGGTGCGTAAATTCGCGCCAGAGGCGGGCGGGTCCGGCATCCCGGAAATTGAAGGGGCGCTGGAGGAGCTGCGTCCTGTGCGCTGGTGGCGAGTCATTCCGGTGAAATTTATCGGCGGCATGGGTACGCTGGGCGCGGGAATGGTGCTCGGCAGGGAAGGGCCCACGGTTCAGTTGGGCGGGAACGTCGGCCGCATGGTGGGCGATCTCTTTCGGATGCGCAGCGCCGAAGCGCGCCATACGCTGCTGGCTACCGGTGCGGCGGCGGGGCTATCGGCGGCCTTTAACGCGCCGCTGGCGGGCATTTTGTTTATCATCGAAGAGATGCGCGCGCAGTTTCGCTACAACCTGATCTCCATTAAAGCGGTGTTTACCGGCGTCATTATGTCGAGCATCGTGTTTCGCCTCTTTAATGGCGAAGGGGCGGTCATTGAGGTGGGTAAACTGACCAATGCGCCGGTTAACACCCTGTGGCTTTACCTGATCCTCGGCATGATTTTTGGCGTGGTGGGACCGCTGTTTAACACCTTTATCCTGCGCGCTCAGGATATGTTCCAGCGTATTCACGGTGGGAATACGACTAAATGGGTGCTGATGGGCGGCCTGCTTGGCGGAATCTGTGGTGTGCTCGGGTTTATCGAGCCAAATGCTGCGGGCGGCGGCTTCGGGCTGATCCCCATTGCGGCGGCGGGGAACTTCAGCGTGGGTCTGCTGCTGTTTATGTTTATCTCCCGCGTCATCACCACGGTATTGTGTTTTTCCTCCGGCGCGCCCGGCGGGATTTTCGCCCCGATGCTGGCGCTGGGAACCTTGTTGGGCACCGCGTTTGGTATGGCGGCTGAAGCGGGCTTTCCCGCCTATCACCTTGATGCAGGGACCTTTGCGGTAGCCGGAATGGGGGCGCTGCTGGCCGCCTCCCTGCGCGCGCCGTTGACCGGTATCGTGCTGGTGCTGGAGATGACGGACAATTACCAGCTCATTTTGCCAATGATCATTACCTGTCTCGGGGCGACACTATTAGCCCAGTTCCTGGGTGGAAAACCGCTATACTCCACCATCCTCGCGCGTACCCTGGCAAAACAAGAGGCGGAGCGGGCCGCCGCGCAGAATACTTGAATGAATTACCAGGGTATTAGATAATGACGAAAAGAATTGGGTGAATTTTACCCAATAGCAGTATTCATGGGAGCATAAGATGAGTGATGACGTAGCTGTGCCGCTGGAATTTACCGAAGCAGCAGCCAACAAAGTGAAAACCCTGATTGCCGACGAAGACAATCCGGATCTGAAACTGCGTGTCTATATTACCGGTGGCGGCTGCAGCGGCTTCCAGTACGGTTTTACTTTTGACGATCAGGTTAACGATGGCGATATGACCATTGAGAAACAGGGCGTCGCGCTGGTGGTTGACCCGATGAGCCTGCAGTATCTGGTAGGTGGTTCTGTCGACTACACCGAAGGTCTGGAAGGTTCACGCTTTGTGGTCACCAACCCGAACGCAACAAGCACCTGCGGGTGTGGGTCTTCGTTCAGCATTTAAGCCTGAATGCGGATTGTAGGCCCGGTAAGCGAAGGGTATGAACCGGAAACATGGGTAACACTTTAGACCGGATACATGGGTAACAGTTATAACTGGCATAGAAGAGGAGACTCGCTATGCCCTGGAC